>CAZQBB010000034.1:0-5885 GCA_964591915.1 uncultured archaeon | reverse complement strand
AGTTGAAGACAAAATAATCTATTATTTCTTTTCTTTTCTTCGCCTTTTCTAACTCAGCTCTCGCTAACTCTATTAATTCTGGATGTACTAAATTATGGCCGACATAAGAGCCTATATCTGCCTTGATTACACTTAATGTTACCCTCATGTGCTCACATGCATGAAATTAAACAGTTAAAATATTAATTCTTTTTCGAGAGAAAAAAGAAAAAGAAATTAAGGTGGGCAGGAATAGGAATTGTGGCCATTATTATAATAGCTGTTCTACTCTGGAAATTCAGAGTTTTCTGATTGACTAAAAAATTTATAAGGGGAAAAGTTTAAATTTTAAACAATGACCAAAAAGTTTTTATTCTTTTCCATACTTCTTTGCTTATCTTTGTTGCTCTCGAATGTGAACGCTGTTAACATACTTACAGTCGGTACGGATTCTGTCGTTTATGAAGTTGGAGAAAACATAACAGTTTCAGGGCATATCTATTCTACTACTGGATTACCCATACCAGGGGCACCCCTCACTTTGCAAATAATTAATTCCTCTTTACTGCCTCTTTCAACTAGTTCAAGTTCAGACGGAAGTTATAGGTTCAACCCATTTACAGTATCGACTCCAGATAATTATACTATCAGAGTCACACAGACAAATTCTCCTGGTACTTATGTTACGGGATCTTTTACTGTAATCCAGAAAAAAATTCTCTACACAGTTTCGACTGACAAATTCACTTATGAGATAAATGAAAACGTAACGATAACAGTTCTTGCCAAATACGAAGACGGGACTCCTGCGGGTAGTGTTAGCGTTCCAGTAAAAATCAAACTCGAGAACGGAACACTCATGAAAGAACAATCAGTGAAAACGAATTCCAACGGTGTAGCAACTCTTGTTTATACTGCAACAAACTATGGAAAATATGCTGTAGTGGTTGGAAACAGTTTGGCAATAGCTAAGTTTGAAGTTCCTTCTTTCGAAGTTAAAATAGACACACAAACTCCTGAAGGAAAGAGTAAGTATCTATTCAGCTCAGATGAGAGCTTGAAAGTTCGTGTGATAGTGAACATCAAGAGTGGTAATACTTATCTGCCAGTAAAAGCCGCTGCTGTTTCTGCTGTCATCAAAGATTCTTCCGGCAATTCAAAGCTTAATCTACCTTCGGCGAACTTTACCGAAACTTCTGATGGAGTTTATAACTCTTCTACCGTATCACTCGCTGGGTACTCTGGTAAGTATTATGTAGAAGTCGAAGTGACTAAAGGAGTTACACAAACATCAAAGATTGAGTTTAAAGTTCAAAACTTCAGGTTGGATGTAATTCCTTTCAGTAAGTTTGAGCACACCTTTGGATTCCTGAAGAGTAGCGAAGCAAACTTGGGTTTAATAATTCAAGATTTGAAGACAGGGGCTGAGGTAACAGAAGATAAAGTTCAGAACGCAAGTATAGTGGAATGCAGGACAGAAGAGTGGAAGACTTGTAAGGTAACTGGGGAGCAACTTTTACCAGGTTTCAAGGAATTCACGAAGACTATAAGGTTCATAACTCCGAGTAGCACAGGTCAATATTACTTGAAAGTAAGGGCTCAGATAAATACCACAAAGGGCCTTGTTAACGTAACTGGAGATACATGGATTTCTGTTCAGGATGTAATCGCTTCTATAGAAACAAAAGATATGTTCGGAGGATGGAGATGGAGGTATGGTCCTGGAGAAACTGTTGTTCTAAAGATAACTGCGTTTGGTTCTGGTTGGAAAGATGCTACCAATAATATAAGTAGTATACAAGTTGAAGAGATAAGGGATGATGACTGGAACGATGTTACTTCAAGCTTTTCCAAAGAGATAGATAACTCGGCAAAAGAAGTTAGGCTAACTTGGAATGGAACTCAAACTCAGCCGAGTGGATGGTACAGTGTAAAGCTCAAACTAATCGTGAACAACAAAGAAGCGTATGCTGGAGTAGGGTTTAGAGTCTCTCTTTATGATGTTTGGGCTGAGGTAAAGGATGAACAGGGTAATTGGCAATGGAGGTTCGGTCCTAACAGTGATGTGTTCCTTCATGTTAACGTGAGGAAGGTCGATGGATCCTTGCTACCGATAAGTAAGATAGCAAAAGTTTCTGTTCTTCTGATGAGGAACGAAATAACCGGAAAGGTTTACACTAATTTAAGGGTTTCTGATAACGGAACTGCAAAGAATTGGGAAGGAGAAGACATACCAGTTAAAAAACTGTCATTATCTGGAATGGGATTGTCTTCAGGTTTCTACAGCGTGGAAATAGAGGTAACAGATACAGAAGGAAACAAGGAGAGAGGAGGAACTGGTTTTAAAGTTAGTAATCTAGATGTATGGATCTCAACATGGAGAGGGAGTGAATGGGCTTGGCAGTTTGCTCCAAACGATAACATAACTTTCGAGGTTCATGCACAATACTTCAACGGGACTCCAGTTCCAGATGGATCGAACATTACTGTCGAAAAACTTTTCTTGATGAGGGATGGTCCGCCCATTCCCATATCGAGTGATAAGTATGATACAGCATCAGTTCAACCAACGAGTAGTGGAGTGGGAAGAACTTGGTTGAAAGCAAGAGGTGGACCGTTACCAGAAGGATATTATATGGTCATGATAAGAGTTAAGACGAACGAAACAAATTCTGTCGAAGAATTGGCTGAGGGCTGGTTCGAGATAAGGACTTTAAGAGTTGAATTATCTACCGATCAATGGGCATTCCCACCAGGTCAGAACGTAACAGTGCATGTTATCGTGAGAAAGACAGACAATACTCCTGTTCCGAATGCTAATGTAAGCTTAGCTGGTTTGAAGGATACAACAACATGGACTGATCTCGACTTGGAGTCTTATGGAATAAACGAAAGCTATCCTATAAAGAACGTTACTGATGCTACTGGAAAGGCAGAGATAACCTTCCCGACTACTCAGTTAGAGCAAGGAGAGTATGAAGTTAAAATAAGGGTTTCGAGCGAGAGTTTAAAAGCAAAGACTGAAGGCTATATTTGGTTCTCTCTTAGGAGTTACACTGTTTCTGGTTATTTCGTGACTGAAGCTGGAAGAGAGTATGGAGTTTATGCTCCGGATGAAGAGATAAAGATGCAGGTAGAAATTTACTATCCGAACGGAACTCATGCTACTGGAAAGAACGTCCAAGTCTATAAATTAGTTAACACAGAATCTTGGCCTTGGAGTGATAAAGATGCTGAGATGATATCTTCCGTTAACATAAGTGAAGGAGTTTATGAAGTTAGGTTTAGAGCTCCAAAAGAGAGTGGAAGGTACAATCCTCTACTCAACATTTCTGGAACTCTCCTGAAATCACCGTGGGATCTTCCTCAGTTTGAAGTTAGAAGCTTAGGAGTTTCTTTAACTCTCTACAATACTCAAGGAGATGAGACAGAAGAGTTTGCTCCAGGAGAAGATGTTACAGTAAACATAAGGATAAAGAATCCAACTGGAGGAGCACTCCCGAACATAACTGAGGTAAAGCTAGATAAGTACAGAAACATAGCAACTGGAGAAGAGACCGAAATCGGAGCAAAGAAAACGTCGAATATAGAAGAGAGTAACAACTTAACTTTCCCTGCGCCAAGCGAGGGAGAATATGTTCTGGTTGTAAGCGTTAAGATGCCAACTGCAACTGTCTATGAAGAGAAATGGTTTAGAGTTTCTTCTTTCGATCTAGAAGCTTGGCCTGAGAAATGGAGTTATTCAAAAGGAGAGGATGTAAGCGTTCATGTGAGAGCTTTCAGAGGAGAACAAGGGATTGCTGTTAATGTTTCAACTCTGAACATAACCAACGTCTGGACTGGACAGAAGATTTCTGGAATTAATCCAAATCAGCAGAGCATACCGGATACTGGCGGAACTTACAATATAAGTTCGAGTGGATTAAGTACTGGAGAGTATGAGGCTGAATTGTGTGTGTTTACTGGTTCTGCATGCACTCAAACGTCGAAGAGGGTGAGTGTTCACTTCTCTGTTGAAACTTTTGTGGTAGACGTTTGGCCTGAAAAAGGAGGATCATTCGTACCTTCTGAGAACGTTACTCTGAATGTTGAGGTTTGGAATCCTGATCATACTTCACTGCTTAGCATAAACAGTATTTCATTGATAAAATTGGTGAATACGAGGACAGGAAAGAATTTCATTTCTTCTGTCGATGTTTCTGCTTTTAAGGTGAGTGGAGAAGAAAGATGGAAAGTAACTTTCCCAGCATCTTCGTTGGAAGAAGGAGAATACGATGCGAGCTTGAACGTAACGAGTGGAACTGAATCCATACTATGGCATGCGTGGTTCAAGATAAGTAATTTCGAGATAAAACTACAGACTGTACCTCCAGTTTTCAATCCTTGGGATAATCCATTCCCAGTAGAGAAAAACATCACTTTCAACATAACTGTAGTTGGAAACACTACTTTAACCAACGGAACACTCTACATCAAAGACAACTTGAAGAATTGGGTAGATGCTATTCCTCCGAAGGGCTTTACTCTGACCAACAATCAAGCTTTGGTTAATGTTTCCTTGTCTGATGCTAGTGAGTATACTGCCGTGGCTCAGGTAGGAACTGCTGAAGTGTTCTACTGGTTCAAGACTCAAGCTTTCGAGATTATCATAGATCATCAACTGAGCACTCATGACATAAAACCGAGCGATAACGTTAACATTACTTTCGATGTAAAGAACAGCACGGGAGGAGAAACAGGTTTTGATGTAATCGTCAACGTAAGCCTGAGAAGATCCAGGGATTGGAGTATCGTTAACGCAAGCGTATACAATGGAGTGATAAGTGCTCAGAGTGGCAAAGAAAGCTTTGTTTTCGATCCTAATGCTTCTGGAGATATAGAAGCTGGTGAATATGAAGCTGAGATATCATTCACGATAGTCGAAGATGGAACTCCGATAACACAGAAAGAGTACTTCTGGTTCCAAGTTAGAACTCTAGATTTCTGGGCATGGCCTGATAAACCCAATTATTTACCAGGAGATGAAATAATAATTTTTGTTAACTTGAAAGAACCTGATGGAACCGGCATTTCTGGAAGGAACATAACGATAGAGAAAGTCGTTTCGAGGACAAAAGGAGAATTACCTGAAAGCTACATCTTAGATAAGAATTCGAGCATAACTGATACTCAAGGTAGTGCAGCTCTCAAACTCAAACTCTCTCCAACCATAACTGGTTGGGTTGATGTTGAGTTGAAAGAGAATGGGATTTATGAGCAGAGAACTTGGGCAGGTTTCAACATAAACGGATACAGCGTAACTCTAGAAAGGGATTGGGATAAATGGGCGTTCTCCCTGAAAGAGAACTATACTGCTGATCTATACGTTTACTTCATAAACGGGACTCCAGCAGCTGGAAGGAGTGTGAGGGTTGAGGCTTACAGGGAAGATAATCCACCTGAGGATAAGAAACCTGATTTGAATGAAACGATGTCTCCTACCAATGCTAGTGGTTATACAAAGGTTCAATTCAATTGTTCTAACTTAACAGGAGGTGCCGGGCGTTATCTAGTAGCTATAATAATCGATGATAAAGCAGCTAAGTACGATGATTGGATTAAAGTCGAGTCTTATCATGTCGATGCCTGGGTTGAAGGTCAAGATACAGGAAGGGAAGAAGTAAGGCCTGGAGAGGTAGTCAAAGTCCTGGTAAAAGCTGAAGAATTCGGTACTGGTAATCCTATAGTCGGAGCTAACGTAAGTCTTCTGAAATTGCATAAGTTACCTAATTGGGATGAGATATTAGAACCTGGAGTAGGTTTCAACGTTACTAAAGAGAACGGAACTACTGATTCTACTGGGTTCGTTGAACTCGGGTTTGTTGTTCCTCCTCAAGAAGAAAGAGATTACGTGATAGAAGTTAACG
>CAZQBB010000033.1:0-5967 GCA_964591915.1 uncultured archaeon | reverse complement strand
CTTGTAGTTCTCGAAGTCAAATGGTAGATGACGTTCCAGAGATAGTTTAATTTCCTTTTCCCTTCTTCATAATTTCCGGTCAAAGAATAAGCTAAGAGAGTGAGAAGAGCAATCTGTGACGTATAAGTTTTTGTCGAGAGCACACAAATTTCTGGACCAGCGTTCATCATGAGGAAATTATCCGATTCTCTTGTTAGAGAAGATCCCATCACATTAGTTATGGAGATCACTTTACTTCCTCTTTTTTTTGCAGCTCTAACAGCTTCTAGGACATCGTAAGTCTCACCACTTTGAGATACTGCTATCACTAGGGTATCTTTAGTTAAGAAATGCTCGTAGTTTGGGAATTCTGAAGCAAGAATCGTGTTTACATGAAACTTTGCTATCTTAGAAAAAATATAACTTGCAGCTAAGCATGCATGATAACTCGAACCACAACCTATGAGAAATATTCCTTTAGCCCTCTTAATTTCTTTAACTATATTCTCTATTATCTCTCTATCTTGTTGAACAGCTCTTTGAACAGTTTCTACTTGTTCAGATATTTCCTTCATCATGAAATGCTCAAATTCACCCTTTTTTGCTTGTTTAGAATCCCATTCGATGGTATCGACTCTTCTTTCAACGAACTTCCATTCTTTCAAATTGAATACTTTAAAATCACTGGGAGAAAGAAAGACAAGGTCGTAGTCTGAAAGGTACACCACTTTCTTTGTGTAATCTAAGAAAGCAGGAATATCGCTGGCAGCGAAAAGTCCGTGTTCAGATATTCCTAAGACTAATGGAGATCCCTTTCTGGCAGCAACTATCTTATTTTGATTTTTATTAATGATTAAAAGAGCATAACTTCCTTTCAATTTCTTAACAGCGAACTTCACTGCATCCTCAAAGCCCCTCTTTTTCATTTCTTCCTCTATCAGATGAGGAATTATTTCTGTATCTGTCTGGCTTCTGAAAGTATGACCTTTTTTGATCGAATCCTTCAATTTTCTGTAATTCTCTATTATTCCATTATGAACGACTACTATAGAATTCGAACAGTCTACATGAGGATGAGCATTTTCTTTAGTTACCTCTCCATGAGTTGCCCATCTACAATGTGCGATTCCTAGATTTCCTTTCATCTCTAAAAAATTGAGTCTTGAATCAACTTCCTCGATCTTTCCTACATCTTTTTTTAAGAATACTTGGTTTTTCCAAAGGGTAGCCATACCTACACTATCATAACCTCTATACTCAAGATGTTTTAGTCCATTCAACAGAATCGGTGCTGCCCTTCTTTTTCCTATATAACCTATTATCCCACACACGATTATCTCCTTTTTAGTAGGTTTAAAAATTCTAAACATATAAATCCAATCTAAAACGAGAGTTTTAGAACTTTGACGAAATTCAAAGAAATCTGACTTTTAAACTGAGGACTATTAAAAACTTATTTTTAATAGTATTTTTATCTTTTTAATAAAGAGAGTTTCGACAAACTTTTATACTCTTTCCTTCAAAAAGAATACTCATGGAAGAAGAAAAAAAATTGATAGGTAAAGTGAGCCATTACTACACAAAGATAGGAGTGGCAGTGATTGAACTAATAGATGAGCTTTCAGTCGGGGATGAAATATCTATAGAAGGAGCTACCACCAACTTCAGACAAAAAGTGGAATCGATACAGATCCAGCATAAAAATGTAGAGAAGGCTAAAGCAGGAGATTCTATAGGTTTGAAGGTCATTGACAGAGTAAGAGAAAATGATTCAGTATACAAGATAATAAAGTAGAAAAGTTACTCTTCAATAGTAGTAAAATTTATATATGAGTGAGTACAAGGTTTTCACATGGATTTTGAAAAAAAACTTTCAGAAGAGTTAAAAAAACCTTTAATTTTGGAAAAAAAAGATGTCAAAAAAAGAAGACAGGAAAAGGATGAAATATACGATAAAGTCATAAACTTCACGAATCGAATAAGAAAAACTTATGGAGATATAATAAAATCTGTTCTCATATTCGGTTCGGTAGCAAGAGGAGACATGAAGAAAACTTCAGACGCTGATGTTTGGGTTATTCTTGATGATACTGCGACAAAAAGTTCAGAAGATCTGGAGAGGATTCGAACTCAGCTGCAACTTATTTCTTCTGAGATGAAAGACATCCATGTTCAAACAACTGGCTTGACAGAATTCTGGGGATGGATGAAGAGAGGTTCTCCTGAACTCTTCAATTATCTGAGGGTAGGCCTCGTTATATACGATACTGGTTTTGTAAAACCAGTTCAAAGAATGCTTAAAGCTGGTTTACTTCCTCCGAGTGAAGAGACTGTAGCGATAAAAGCAAGATCAGCAAAAGCTCATCTCGAGAAAGTGAGGCTCAGTATGAAAGCGATGATATTCGATTTAAGGTACGCAGCTACCGATGCATGTCAATCTGTGATAATGTATTACTATAAGACTACTCCAGATCAGAAAGCTATGCCAGAAGAATTGAAGAAACTTGTAATAGATAAAAAACTTGAACCAGAGTACGTCGAAAAATTCGTTGAACTGAACAAGCTATGGAAAGACATAGATCACGGAAGGATTAAAAAAGTAGAGCCAGAGCATTTAGCTAGAGCTATGAATCTTGCAACAGATATAATTGAAAGGATGAAGAAACTTCTTCCTAAAGATTTAATAGAAAAAGATGTATTCCTGTGATTGAATGAAGAAGAAGGCAAAACCAAAAACAAAAACTCAGATAGAAAGAGACGTGAAAAAGTTGAAAGATAAGATCCTCGAAAAATACGGAGATAGAGTGAAATGTGTAATAATGATGGGTTCTGTTGCAAGAGGAGAGTTCAAGCCGAAATCTGATGTGGATGTTTTCATAGTTATCGATGATACGACAAAACCTTTAAGTTCAGAAGAGAAGAACAAGATAGATGAGACTCTTGAAAAGATGGCGAATGAAATATCTCCAGATATATCGATTCAACCTTCCTATACTTTAACGGAATTCTGGGATTACGCAAGAGTTTGTCATCCTATAATCTACAATTTCATCAAAGAAGGAAAAGCCATCTACGATGCTGGCTTCTTCATGCCGATTAAACGTTTATTGGAAATGGGCAAGATCCCTGCAACGAGAGAAGCTATAGAAAGTTATATGGAAGGTGCTCCAAAGAAACTCATGAGAGCTAAAACTGTTAAACTACTCATGTTAGCTGAAGATTGTTATTATGCTATGCTGAATACTGCTCAAGCTGTTCTGATGTTCATGGGCTTAGAACCTCCTGTCCCTAGTAAGGCTTACTCTGAAGTTAAGAAGTACTTAGTCAACCCTGGGATACTTGATTCTCAGTATGCTGAATGGCTACGGGAAATCATAGAAATAAGGAAGAAGATCGAACATAAGGAATTGATGGAGGTTACTGGAGCTTTTGTTGATGAATGGATAGAAAAAGCTGAGAAATTCGTTGAGAAGATGTTTCAACTGCTTTCAATTCTAGAGTTGAGAAAGAAAGAAAAAATCCTTGAAAGAACACATGAAGTAATGTATAAAGCAGCTATAGCAGCGTTGAAGACTTTGCATAAACTCCCGAAGAAAACAGAAGAGGTCCCAAAAGTTTTCAAGAGAGAATTCATAGATAAGAAGTTGGTCGAAGGATATTATTGGGATGTATGGCAGAAAATAGAAAAGATGAAGGGTTTAGCAGAAAAGGAAGCATTGGATAAGATTCCTGATAAGGATGTTTACAAGATGAGGGAGTACGTAAGGAATTTGATCCGTGACTTAGCGAAAGTACTCAAGAAGAAAAAGAAGAAATAAATTTCTGAGACTCTAAATTGATTGGTATGGAAGGAATAATCTTGAGTTACAGGAGAGGAAGACACACTCAGAACGTTAATCAAGTACTGATAGAATTTGAGGGAATCGATTCAAAAGAAAAAGCTGAAGGGTTAATAGGAAAGAAACTTATCTGGGTTTCTCCTTCAGGAAAAAGAATAGAAGGAGAGATAATAGGTTTGCATGGGAATAAAGGAAGAGTTAGAGCAAAATTCAAGAAGAATCTACCTGGTCAGGCGATAGCGAGTAAAGTTGAATTGATTCAACCATGATAAGCTAAGGTTGAAGGACTTTCTCTTAACTTGGCTTCCTTCCATTTCCTCTCGAACACTTCACAAATCTTCATAAATTCTGTTTTTAATCGATCCCATTCTTCATAAGTTTCTTTTATGAATGATGCTTTCATACTCTCTTCTGATGAAATCTTAACTCTCTTCCCTTTCCAGATAAAAGACATCAATTGTTTATAGAGTTCGAAAGCATGCTCTCTTTTTTCAAGCATTTTCGCCTCATAGAGTGAAGAGGGTTTGCTTCCAACTTTTATGAAGATTATAGATTCTAAGATCTCACTCATCTCGATTAAGTTTTCCTCTATCTTTTCAATTATATCTCTTAGGATTAATTCAGGCTTTTCTAGCTTCACTCCAAATTCTTTAATCAAAAGCTCTAATCTTGGCAAGTGATACTTTTTTTTCAATTTTTCGTAAGATTTTTTGACATCTCCCATAAGATAACTATTAATCGTAAAAGAAGTTAAATCTTTTAGATGAGAGTTAAAGAGGGTCTAGTAGAATTCGAAGTTCCAAAAGATTATCTATCAAAAAAACACTTCTTCAACCCGAAGATGGAATTAGCTAGAGATTTAACTGTTTTAATACTCAATACTTTAAACCTAAAGGATTCGATAATTTGCGATGCTTTAGCTGGGATAGGAGCAAGAGGAATAAGAATAGCAAAAGAATGCAAAGTTAAAGAAGTTTGGCTTAATGATTTGAGTAAAGATGCAGTTTCTTTCATAAAGAAGAATGTAAGCTTGAACAAAGTTGAAGAAAAAGTTAAAATCTTGAATGAAGAGGCTAATTCGTTACTCGTTCAAAACAAAAGAAAATTCGATTACATAGATATTGATCCTTTTGGTTCTCCTTCCTACTACTTTGATTCTTGTGCTCAAGCTTTGAAGAGAAAGAGTTTCTTTGGGTTTTCAGCAACCGATACAGCTCCTTTGTCTGGAGTTAATCCTTTGACTTGCTTTCGTAGGTATGGAATCAAAAGCTACAAAACAGATTTCTTCAAAGAGTTAGGATTAAGGATCTTAATTTCGAGTGTAACTTTAAGTTTTTCAAAATGGTTCCTTTGTTTCACTCCTATTTTAAGTTACTCATCTCATCATTATTATCGAATCTTTGGAAGAGTTGAGAAGAAAAGGAGCAAAACTAATCAATCCTTGAAGAAGAATTTAGCTTTCTTAAATTATTGTCCAAAATGTTTATGGAGAAAAATAAGCGAAGAACCTTTAACAAGATGTGAATTCTGCAGCTCTAAAACAGAAATCATAGGAAAAATATGGAAAGGGAAAATCGAAGATGTAAATTTCATTCAAGCTTGCGAGAAAAAACTATCAAAAGTTGATTGGCTCAAGACAGAAAATAAAATAAGAAGATTGATTGTTTTTTTGAAGAATGAAAACATACCATTTTACTATGAGATTCATAAATTATGCAAAAAACACAAACTAGGAATACCAAACTTTAAAGAACTACAAGATTCTTTGAAGAACGAAGGTTTTGAAGGAGAGAGAACTCATTTTTGTGAGAATGGTATTAAGACCAACTCTTCGTTAAAAGATTTACTCAAACTCATAAAAAATTTGAAGCCCATTAGATAATTGAAAAACATGGATATAGCTATTCTCTTTTCAGGCGGGAAAGACTCAGTCAGGACAGTCCATTTTTGTTTAGAGAAAAAATACGGTATAAAATACTTAGTTACTATGATTCCAAAAAGAGAAGATTCTTGGCTTTTTCATTATCCAAATATTCGTTTAACAAAGTTATCTGCAGAAGCTATCGGGATAACTCATATTCTGAAAGAGACTTCTGGAGAAAAGGATAAAGAAATGGGCCCAGGCTATAGCAAAGCTCGAAGGGATATT
>CAZQBB010000032.1:0-5985 GCA_964591915.1 uncultured archaeon | reverse complement strand
GTCTATAGAAACTCAGGCTGATTTTACTGTCAAGAATTTCGGTTCGAGTGATTGTAATTGTAAGGGGCATTTACACTATTTTAAAAACAGGAAAAAACTTTTATCGATGTTAAATTCGCTATGATTTAGAGGGAGGTGATAGAATCGTATAAGATAGTAGTTGCCTCTGGAAAGACTTAATGTCCCAGTAAGGGCGGTGTTGGAAAAAGTATGTTAGCTAGTTCTTTAGCTATTCTTTTCTCCAAAGAAAAAAAGATAGTTGCTTGTGATTGCGATGTAGATGCTCCTAACTTAGGCTTATGGTTGGGAGTAACAGAATACGATGAAAGAGAAAAGATTTCAGTATCAGAAAAAGCGAGGATAATAAATCAAGAAGCATGTGATGATAAGATTCTTAGCATCTGTAAATTCCATGCTATAGAAAAAAGAAACGGAAAATATTTTATCAATCCTTTCTTGTGTGAAGGATGTGGAGTTTGTAAAATTCTTTATCCTGATGCAGTAGAGATTAAACCGACAGAGAATGCAGAAATAAGAATTAAAGAAACTTCTTATGGTTTTCCTCTAGTATCTGCTCAATTGTATCCCGGTGAATCTGGTTCTGGTAAAATCGTACAAGAGTTGAGAAAAAGAACTGAGAATTTCAACCCTGAGTTAACGATCCTAGATTCAGCAGCCGGTATTGGATGTCCCGTCATCGCGAGTATAGTAGGATGCGATTATGCAGTTCTGATAACTGAACCCACACCTTCTGGTTTTTCTGATCTGAAAAGAATCTTGAAAATAGTTGATCACTTTAGAATTCCTTATGGGATTGTGATAAACAAATGGGATATAAATTCAGATTTTTCTCGCCAAATGGAAAGATGGTCGAAGGATAAATTCTTAGGAAAAATATCTTATGATAGGAAAGTTATCGATGCAATAGTTAACTTGAAGCCAGTTATCGAGACAAATTCCAAAGTTGTTGATGAAATCGAAGAAATTTTTAGAGAAATTGTTCAGGTTATAACTTAATGCAGGGGGCCGGATTCGAACCGGCGAACCCACTAAGGGAGTAGGTTACCCCTAAAAATCTTGAGCATCGGCATCATGAATCAGCGCTCAATGATTCTACCGCCTTTGACCGCTTGGCTACCCCTGCCTAGCTAATACTTAGATAAAAGAAAAAGAAATTTTTTAAGCTATCGTTTTCAGCTCAGATTTCAATCCTTCAATCTGTTTTTTTAAATCGCTGACAACTCCTTCCAATCCACTCGTTTCATAGCTTGATGGAGGAAACTCTTCTTCGAAACCTCTTGGTCTCAAGAATTCAGAATCTAAAGCAAGTATCTTCTTGTCTATCTTGTTTATCGCAGATTCCAACAGTTTTCTGTTCTCATCCCTCAAACTCTCTATCTGTTTCTGGATTGCTAAAGCGTTCTTTATCATGATTATCGTAGTTTTAAGGTCGTTTATGGAGTTGAGAACAGACCTGTATCTGTCTATCTTGACGAACAGAGGAGCGAACATAGGTCTTTTTTCTTCGATAGGTTTTTCCACTTTTTCTTCCACTTTTTTTACTTCTTCAACTTTCTCTTTAGCAGCTTCTTCACTCTCAGTTACCGGAGGTTTTTCCTCTATTTTTTCAGTTCTTTCCATCTCTTCAGGGAATTTGAAGCTTTCTTTTCCCTCGATCATATCCTTGAGTTCTTGAATATCTTCTTTCTTTTCCTTCTTCCTGAAGAATATCATCCAATTCCCCAAATAGATTATGTTTTTCTCTATAATAAAGTTATGGTTTTTAGGAAGAGAGTGATGGCTTTAATGCGGTGGGCGGGATTCGAACCCGCGTTACTGCCGTTCTACTGTTGACTGGCAGGGCAGTGTCTTAACCAGGCTGGACTACCACCGCTAACCGAATATACTTCCAAACCCTTTCATTGCAGACTCTTCTTCTTCCCTTATCTTCTCTATTACTTCTTTCTTTTCTTCATTCTTAACGATCTCTCCTAATTCTTTAATTAATTCTTCTACTCTTTTACAAGCTTCTTCTGTCCCAGAGATGTAACAGTAATAATCTTCATTCTCCAAACCTAAACTTCTACCTTCCTTGAAGATTATACTAGCTCTGGAAACAGTTTCATCCTTCAACAAAAGATTCTTTACTTTTTGCAAGTCCTCCTTCTTCATCTTTACTACTATCTCCATAGCATCACCAAAGCCCCGAGGGGGACTCGAACCCCCGACCTGCTGTTATCTTGACTTTACGAGATTCAGCTTTCTTTCAGCTGCTCTACCAACTGAGCTATCGGGGCTCTGTTCAAGTTTAATACTCAGTTTTCACATATATATTTTATGCAGGAAGCAATGCTCTGGCATAAAGAAGGAAAGAAGATAAGATGTGAACTCTGTGCTAGAAGGTGTTTAATTCCAGAAGGGGAAGCAGGTTTTTGCAGAGTTAGAGTGAACAAGAAAGGAGTACTCTACTCAAAAAATTACGGAAAGATAGTTTCTATGGATATAGATCCTATAGAGAAGAAACCTTTATTCCATTTCTTTCCTGGTTCTCAAACTCTCTCTCTCGCTTCTGTCGGATGTAATTTCAGATGTCAGTTCTGTATAAACTGGGAGATCAGTCAGACAGGAAAAATAAAAGGAGAAAAATATACACCTGAAGATATCGTTAACATAGCCAATGAAAAAAACATAAAAATAATAGCTTACACTTACACAGAACCCACAATTTTCTTCGAGTTTGCCTACAAAGTTTGTAGATTGGCAAAAAGATATAACATAAAGAATGTTTTCGTAACAAACGGATACATCTCATCAGATGCTATAAAGAAAATAGGAAAATACTTGGATGCTGTTTCAGTGGATATAAAAGCTTCAGCTAATCCAGAGTTTTACAGGAAGTATATGTCAGTCCCTAGAGTTGAACCGATTTTTGAAGCATTGAAGAATTTCAAGAAGCATAGAGTTTTCATAGAGATTTCAAACCTTATAATACCTAAAATCGGGGATGATCCTGAGGATAATCGCAAACTAGTGGAGTGGATAATAGATGAATTAGGTTCAAGTGTGCCCTACCATCTTCTAGGATTCACTCCTTCTTATAAATTGACTGATGTTCCAGCGACTACTCAAGAAACTGTCGAGAGATTGGCTAATGATACAATCTCTATGGGATTAAGGTATCCTTATATCGGTAATTTCTGGGGGAGTGAATTCGAGAACACTTATTGTTACAATTGTGGGTATCCTGTGATAGAAAGGACCGGAATGTTCGTTAACAAGATAAATTTGAACAGAGACAGATGTCCTAATTGTGGATTCAAGATAAACGTTATCAGAGAATGATCAGCATTTATTTATTAAATAATCTAAACTTTAATCATGAAACGTTTCATCTTAATCTTTCCCCTTCTTTTTATTTTACCTATAGCTAATGCTCAGATAAATGAGTTTAATATCGTTGGAATAATAAATCATAATGGGACGACAAACTTTCACTTCTCGATCTCATCTGATGGATTGAACAGGATCAGAATTCCTTTTTCATTCCCTTTGAGTGTCACAAAAACTAAGGATGCTGATTGTAGGGTTGAGAAGAATGCTAGGAATGTGTTAGATTGTTTTCCTAAGAAGAATGAGTTCGAAGTTTCTTTCATAGCTGAAAATTTGATAGAGACTGATGACATTCAAAGTTTTCATTTTGAATTCCCCAGTATTTGGGATATTAAGAATCTCGACTTAACCATAAAATTACCTGAAGGTATGGGTTTTTCTTCCAAAGTAATACTTCCAATCTGGCCATCTTCAGCTTCTGTCGGAAGTGATGGGAGGAGAATATTCGCGAACTGGAAGTTCAAAGATGTTAGTCAGGGAGATACTATTGCTATAAGAGTTTACTATGAGTATGTGATTCCTCCTCCACCTGGACTAGATTACAGATGGTTCATTCTGCCAGTCCTGATAGTATTAATTATAGGCTTTTTCATCTACAGAGAGATTTCAAGAAAGTCAAAGTTAGTACTCTCTGTCTTGAATGAGAACGAGAGAAAAGTTATAGAGATTCTAAAGGAAGGAATCATCGATCAAAGGAAAGTTGTAAGGTTGAGTGGGTTCTCGAAAGCAAAAGTTAGTAGGATAATTCAGAGTTTAGAGAAGAGAGGAATAGTTAAAGTTGAGAGGATTGGGAGAAAAAACAAGGTCAGTCTGAGGAAGAAAATTATGTGAAAATTAAAAAAGCTTAATTTCCCTTCTTTTTTAAAATTCTGTCATAATTTGCTCGATGAAACAATTATCTCATTTTTTAAGCCTTATTATTTATTAAATAGGTCTAATTTGAATTATGGATGAAACAATTGAAATGGTTTCAAGAAAGGTTTATATACCCAGTAAATACAAGATTCTTTTGATAAGAGATAGGCTTAGGCCTATCAATCTGCTGATGAAATGAGGCAGAATTAATATGAAAATAGGTGAATAAAAAATGCAAAAAGTGACCGCATTATTGACTGCGGTACTAGCTTTAGCTTTCATAGGAATTGCAGCAGCTCAACCCTACACTCTAGGAGACTACCCAAGTTTCTGCGTTTCTGACCACAACAACTTGAATTGTTACATAGTGGTCGGAGCAGACGCTAAGCCAGAGGATGTGGCTTCAGCTATAGACTTGGGTTTGAGATTAGCAGGAGAATCTTATGAAGAGGTTTCAACAACTGGAGGAGTGACAACAGCAGTAAGTGGTGGAGTTGATTTATCCACTGTATCAACAAAACTCTATTATGGTAGCTCAATAACTGCAGCAAAAGATACGTTAACTAGTAGCGACCTACCATCAGTTCTAGCTTCTGGTTCTGTAGTAGGAGATTCAGGAACAGAATACAAATATAATCAGTACATAATCTTAGGAAGTACACCAACGATAGCGTATGGTGTTTCTGGAACAAGTTTGAGTACAGCAACACCATACATAGATCTAGGAAGTACATCGAAGAGTGCAGTATTCTATAATGATACCATACTCTTCACGAAACCATTAAATGTTTCAGGATCTGACGTCGACGGAAAAGTGATAACCTTATTCGGGAAGGAGTACACACTAGGAAGTGGAAGTGAATTATCAACCACTCAACTAACACTTTACGGAGGAGGAGAAGAAGTAACTATCAGAACTGGAGAAGAGCCAAAGACTGTAACGATTGGTGGAGTTGAACATACAATTTCATTGACAGGTGTAACATCTGGTGGAACTGCATCGATAGTTATAGACGGAACTTCTAAGGATGTAACCCAAGGAAGTTATGTAACTATCGGTGGAACAAACGTTTATGTCAAGTACGTGCACGCCTACACAGCACCTCAATACACAGGAGATGTTGTGTTGAGGATCGGAGCTGGTAAGGTCGTGTTAAAGAACAATGATTACGTAAGAACAGGAACAACCGAAGAAACAATCAAGGGAACGAATGTTGAAATCTCACACAGTGGTGGAAAAATAACAAAGATAGTCATCTCAGTTTTCAAACCAGATGCAACGAATGACATAGTCACAAAAGACAATCCATTCTACGATCCTGTGTTCGGAACCTTCAAGGTAGACTTTGAAGGATTCTCTCCAGCTTTGGACGCAGAAACTAGAGATATTATAACATTAGGAACATCTGGTGATAATACAGCAACTTTGACATTTACAGATTATAACGGAGTAGAAAAAACAATAGAGGTTGCAAGCAACTATTGGGATGGGAGTGCACAGAGTACAGTGAACTTGACAGATTCAAACGGATACTTGTATCATGTAGTTGAGAATGAAACTGCTGGAGTAAACGATTATATAATAATCAACCAGGGCGGTTTCTCTCACTTATTGCAAGTATCTACGTTCGATTTAACAGCAACAACCCCAACAGTAACCTTGGTCGATGTGTTCTCAGGTGAAACTTATAAAGTAACATTCCCTGATGGAAACGTAGGAAGCACTGCAACAACTGGAAA
>CAZQBB010000031.1:0-6117 GCA_964591915.1 uncultured archaeon | reverse complement strand
CTATCTTCAATGAACTCTTGAGACTGATCTTATGTCCTGGAGAAATGAATATAGGATTACAATCCTCTTTAGACTTAAAAGCATAGCCAACTATTCTTTTTTCATAAACTATTGGTGAGTAACTTCCAGCTTTCTTAGGTTTCTCATAATTTCCACATAAAATCCTTTGAGCAACACCTATAGAAGGTTTATCGAGCAAAACTCCTACATGCGAGGCAATTCCACAGAAAAGAGGATGTGCTATTCCATGCCCATTAATCATGAGTATATCTGGTTTAATCTTGAATTTTTCATGAACTTTCATGATGGGAAGTCCTTCCCTAAACGAAAGAAAAGTTGGTATGTATGGAAAAGAAAGTTTTGTTTTTATGATCTTCAATTCCTTCACAACCAAAGATGGAAAATCTAGAACGACTCCAGCGACGAATGCTATCTCATCGATGAATGCAAGATCAAAACCTGCTATTCTTCTGATTTGAGAAAAAGAATCTTCGAGGATTATCTCTTGTGAGATATTCTTCTGAATTTCTCTCAAATCCTGTAAATTTTCATGCATAATTATCAGAAGTGTTATCCTCTTTCTATGTATATTATCGGTTTGTGTGTAATAGAATTTGTTCCGTTGTAAATTATGATGACCTTATTATCTCCTGCTGGAAAGTGCCCTGAGCCTCTTAGGTCTATGTTCGTGTAATGAACAAAGATGTTCATGTTTCTTCCTCTTTGAGTTAAGTTTATGTTGTCTTTCGCCCCGTATATCCCAAGAGGAACTGCACTACTCGTTCTATAACTGAAATTCATGGAATCAGAGTTTGGATCAACTTTATAAACCCCGTTACTCACGCTTAGGCTGACAGTTCTTTTTGATCCTTCTCCTTCTGAGACTACCTCTCTTATCGTTTGATCGATGAGTCGAAGATTTTGTATCGCCTCATTCACCACGACTGTATCTCTTGCTTTATTCAATGTTGGATTAATCGCCATTAAGACTAGAGAGATAACAAATATTCCTATAAGGATTATCAAAGCGGCTGAGATGAACGGACTTAATCCCTTACTCATCGAATAAGTTATATGATTTCTGAAACTTATCTTTATAGATGGTCTCTCTTCCCTTTAAAGTAATGTCAAAAAAACCGACATAAGTACTCTTATCAGCTCGTGTAACTATCGTTATGTTTTCTTGAGTTGTGTTGTGTATGAGCAAAAGAATATACGTCGATCCAGGAGAAAATGAGAATTCATCAGTACATGTCTTTCCTTCATCGATTAAGATTGAATTGCAATTAGTTGAAACTGTTCCATTTAGTTCCATAGTTACATTTATTGTTCCTCCAAGGAAATTGATTATAGTTACATTGATTCTTTGAGTAGTTTTATTCACTAGTGCTCCCGAGAAAAGAAATTCAAGGTTGAACAAGCGCTTCTTCATCTCGATATCCGTAAAGTTTGCAAAATCTAATACATTATGAGCAATCTCAAAAGGTTTGTGAAGAGAAATTTCCACAACTTTGGGAAATTCTCTATCTATGTTGGCAAAAAATTCTTCTTCAAATCTTCCTTCCAACTCTCTTTCTTTTTGAATAATTTCTGGCAGATTAATTCCCATTTTCAATAAAATTAAGATTAAAGAGATGATAGCGGCGGCTATCAAGAACATCTGCCCTTTCTTCATGGAAATCCCCACAAGTAAACTCTCACATCTCTGGGAGAATATTCATCAATATCACCCGCTAGAAAATAACTCACAGATATAACATCTTTTTTATCGAGAAATGAAGGTTTTAGAGTAAGATTAGTACTTTGATTGAATATAACAACAGTATAATTAATGAAATCAGGAATATAAGGAGAAAGTTTTTCCTCTATAGCAGTAGCATTAGCATCTGTAGCATCTCTCCTTAAATTTCCGTTTCTTTCAAGGAACTCAAGGCTGTTATACGCTTTTAACTTATAATTGATGGTTTTGAATTCAGGTAAGGGCCTTGGAGCTTTGAAGAGAAAAATAAGTATTACGAGTATCATGAGTATCGCTATTGCAGATTCAAGAGTGTAAAGTTGGCCCTTCATTCTCTCACTTCCAAACACATACTTTTGGAACAACATTTTCTATACTACCGTTCTGGTATTGTATTATTTTCGGGGTTTCAAAACATCCAACGTTTGCTCCACTTTTTATTTCCCCAAAGGAGTATTCGTTGACTTCTATTCTAAATTTATAGTTCTCACCAATAGTTTTCCTAACATTCTCATAGCTCATATTCCCTAAAGCATTCAGTTTTTTGTAAGAGATTACACTGATCTTTTCTTCCGGGAATGTCTTTACAATCAACGGTTTTTTCTTAAAGTGTAGGCCATCAACCTTAAAGGTTCTTTCTAAAATGACACTAGAATTGTCTGCATGGAAAGTTATTTGATCGATACCAGTAGATGCATTAAACTGTCCATTAGTTTCCCATCCAGATGTCGGATCTAATTTTTTTACAAGATGATACCAAGTTGAACTACTTATGTTATCAGTAAGGTTGATATATATTTGGGCAAGGTTAGCATCGGTAATGTAAAAATATATTGACAAATTTGTTTTGTTATCAATATACAACCATACATCAACATACCACTCATTAGAAATTCCATTGATATTATTGGACGGATCGAATCTTAATCCACAACTATTAGAACTAAAATTTCCTGTTAAACTAACACTCGAGTTTCCTCTTTTTTTTATAATAGTATCATTGATTACTTCTTCTGAACCTGAATAGCTACTCCAATCAGTTGTTGTCTCTGTCCAGATATCCCCATCACTAGGTATCCAACTTGTTGTGTTGTAAATCAAAGGAGGATAATTAGGTGAAGCTATGTTTTTATCTGAAGAATAATACAAATAATAGTTTTTGGTTTTGTTAGCAGAAACATTAATTTCCCAAGCTATATCACCTTCTTTCAAGAATTGTTCTATACAAAAAGTCACATTAGATATCCTTATGTTCAGTTCATTGTTGTTCTCATCGTACATTCGTATGGTTGTATTCCATGTTTTATTCTGGCAATTTTCATCGAAAGTAACATGAAGGGAAAAGGGTTCGTTAACTCTGCTTGAATTGCTAGTTTCTTCAACAAGGATCGGAACCGCATATAGATCGTCTACTAATCCTAATTGGACAGGAATTATTAAATTCTCGTCCCAGTCTTCAGGAACTCCCTTTCCCTCGAAGAATATCTCAAAAAGGTTCTTTGAAACTGTTCTGAATTCACTTATTTTCGTTAAACCAGAGAGATTTGAAAAATAGTTCGTGGAAAAAACAAGGACTAGAACAAAAAAGAAGAGAAAAATAGAAGTTCCTATCGCTAAATCTATGTAGTTCATGAGTTAAATTTATCTTCTCAGGCTAAATTTCTTACCTAATATTCGTTACCCCTACTATTATGCTCGAATCTCCAAGAATTATACAATCGTTTATAGTTCCGTTAAAGTTAAACCTCACAAGTTTTAAAGTACTGTTTCCTCCACTTTTAAACTTTCCTTCAAGGATTAATGGCATGTTCGGGAGTTCATATTCGTACTCCACAAATGGTTTTTGAATTGTTTTGACTATTACCTTAGACCCAGAATTAGTTTCTTTCATGATTGTTACATTCTTCCCGTTTATTGTGATGTTCATAACAAGATTCCATATCCCAGGAGAAGATACTAAATCAACTTCAAAACTTTTACCGTTGATGTTATCTGGGTAGTTTAAATTCATACTGGAAATCGTAATAGAACTAGAATTTTCCGGCCTTGCGTTCGTTTTTTTAGCTACATCGTACAATTGAGTTATGGCATTCGCTGTCTGAAGGGCGACTTCTTTTAATCCTTCTTTTAAGTTGGATTCAGAAACCTGTTTATAGTAATTGTTTATAAGAGCAACGAAGAAAGTTAGAATTAAGAAACTTATGAGAACAGTTAAAGAATACTTGATGAAGCTAGATACACCCTTCATAATAATAGTTTATATATGAAATCATATTATAGTAAAAACTTTTATTCTCCTTTAAACAAATGTTATTTGATAGGATGAGAAAGGGTATGTCTCCCCTCATAGCGGCAGTCATTCTAATAGCGGCAACTATGAGCATAGCAGGCATACTTTCTTTTTGGGTAACCGGTTTCGTGAGGAAGAAACTTACTGAATCTGAAAACGTTACCGAAGAAACAGGCTGTATGGGTGCCGACTTTAAACTCCATCTTGCTAGATACGATTCCACGAATAGAAGACTTTATTTAGTGGTGGATAATACGAGAGCAATAGACTTAAAACTTCAAACCCTCTACCTTTTTTATCCAGATAGAATGGTCTCTAAACCATTAAACATAACACTAAAAGGAAATGAAATGAAACAATTTTATGTTGATGGTGTTGATCCGGATTTTCAAGATGCAAAAATAAAAACCAACTGTCCTGAAGTTTCTCTAGACTTTACGTTTTCTCAAGTGATCAGGTGAAGAAAGGTATTTCTCCCTTCATAGCTTCAGTCCTTCTAATAGCGTTTGCTATTACCATAGCCGGAATATACAGAGCATGGATAGTCGGGTTCACGAAAGAGGCAACAGAGGAAGTAGGAAAACACTCTGAAAAGAAGATAACCTGTAGTTATGGAGGTATTGCTCTTTACGATTTAACCTTCAACACAACATCCGGAAACTTAACTGGAAAAATAGAAAATACAAACCTTATTCCACTGGGTAACATAAGTCTCGAAGTATTCTACTCAAACGCAACGAGGGAAGAAAAAAGTTTAAACATGATTTTAGAGCCAGGAGAAAGAAACGTGTTCAACGTAAAACTAGGTTGTGATAAAACGAATCCCAACTATGAAAAGATAAGAGTTGTAACAAACTGTTCTAACGTGTATGATGAAGTTTCGAGCAGTGACATCCCTCAAGTCTAAAAAACTATCGTAGCTATACTATAGACCAACACTCCTATTATTATGAGGAAGAGACTATGTTTTATTCCACCTGCTATAGCACCCTCCGATAATTTTCCGATAACTAACCCTGCAAACAAACCTTGGATTATCGTTAAGTTCCTGAAGAGTACTCTGTATTCTTCTTCTATTTCCAGAGTTGTTGATTGCGTTAATTGTTTTACAGAAGCTTGAGTTAAACTGGGAACTAAGTATTTCTCCAACCCTATTATCACGACAAGAAAAACGAAAAATATGATATAACCAGTTATCATTTGAGAATGCATGTAAAGTTTCCTTTCCTCCCTCAACCTTTCTATTTCCACAGAAGTCTTACTTATTGCCTCGAATATATCAGTTAAATTTCCACCATATCTATGACTTTCTATTATAGTCGAGGAAATCCTAGCTATGAGCTTGGATTTTGTACTTCTTGCAAACTTTAAGAATGCTTCATCGAACGGAATTCCCCAATCTAGCTGAGCGTTCAACTTTCTAACGTAAGGAGACAACTTTCCGTAGTCGTTCGTACTTATCGATTCCACAGCTTGAGGAAGTGTCATCCCAGACCTGATAGATTCTGCTAAGTCACGCATGAACTGAGGGAAAAAATCCTCTATCGATTTTATTTTCCAGATTTCATAGTATCTAATAAGAGCAATCGGGACTATGAATACGATGACTGCAAAGATCAATATGGAAGAGAATAAATTTGGGATTTCTCTGAGAAAAAGATAATCAAAAAGGATTATTAAACCTACTATTATCGCGTTTATTACAGTTATGCTTAACAATCTTCTTTCCATCACATCTCAACTTGTGTGACTTGTAAGAATAATAAGAATCCCAAGTTTAAAATCGGGATGACTAAATAAGTACTTAACTTCATCAGGCGTAATATATCAAAACCTCCTACTTGTGGTTGGATCATGTACATCACTGAGAAGAGTGAAATGATGAAGAGTGGTGCCGCAATGAGTAGACCTGTATAGAATTCTGCATAAGTGGAGAGTTGTTGTATATATTTTTGTCTTTTCATCCTCCACATAAAAAGAGACTGCTCACCTGCATTCTTCAGATAAGTCTTAAGATCCCCTCCACCTTCTATCGTGCTGGCAAGACCAGACAATAATTGTTTGAATTTTTCAGATGGAGTTCTTTTCG
>CAZQBB010000030.1:0-6164 GCA_964591915.1 uncultured archaeon | reverse complement strand
ATTCATTCGAGATCCTTGCTTTATTCTTGAGTGAAGGAATAAAGAGTAATGAATTGTTCGAAATTCTGGATGAGATAAAGAGTCAAGATGGAATAATAGCACTTCCTCATCCTTTCGACCCTTTCAAAGGAAATCCAAAAGAAATTAGGAAAATACTCGAGAGAGTGGATGCAGTCGAAGTCTTTAACTCAAGAGTACCGGCTTCTGTCTATAACAGAAAAGCATTGAGTTTTGCTAAAAAGCATGGTTTAGGTATGATCGGAGGGAGTGACGCTCACACTGAGAGAGAAGTTGGAAATGCCTATACTGTTGCAAACGTTAATGATTTGGAAGGTTTAAGAAAAGCGATAATCAAGAGAGAAACAGGAGTTGAGGGAAAACTTACCAGTCATCTATCAAGAGTTGCTCCTAGCATAGGAAGATTTTTTGGAAAAGGAAGTTTAGACAAAAAATTTAAATCCTTCTGTCAAAAGATTGTTGAGAAAACATGGAGTTCGAAAAGAAGATAAGGAAGATGTTTGAAGACTTTTGTAGAGAGCTTGAAGTAGACGATTGGAAAGAAAACATCAAGAAGTTAGTCATATATTTGATGACTGATGGAACGAGGACTTCTACTCTACTCCCGGAAGAAAAAGCTTACATGGATGGAAGTGAGTTTACTGCAAGATTCTTGAAGATTCTTAAAATTTTGGGAGCAAAAGACTGTTATGTTAATGTCTTCGAAGAATTTCACCAAACTAGAGGAAATTATCCAAAAATCTATGCGGCTTTGCTCAACGTGGTCCCTGAGTGGGAAAAGTTCGCGAAAGAAAACAACATAAGGTTGAAATTCATCGGAAAATTGGATTCTCCAATCTCTCCTGATGGTTTTAGTGAAGACTTGAGAGTCCATCTAATGAAGTTGGAAGAATTAACGAAAAACAATGAATTCGGAGCTTACATCTTCATAAACTTCTCGAGAGAATGGGCAGAGAAGAATAGGGAATTCTTCAAAGATCTACCTACTATAAACGCAGTGATTAGGTTCACTAAAGGAGTTGGGGTTCCAGAGCTGATGTGGCCTCCAGGAAAAATAAGGTATGAGAGTTTGATCTATGTGCAACAAGGATCTTCTAGTATTAACTGGAGTGATAGACAGCTAGTATTCTTGATAGCTTTAGCTTTAAGAGCAATGGTGAGAAATACTCCTTTCTATGCTAGAAAAGAATACAAAGCTGGAGAGAGGGAAAGAATAAGGAGGTTGAGAGAAGAAGAAGCTGTTTTTATCAACAAAGATTTTTACGATAAAGAGTTGGACGATAACAAAAGAGCTAAGGTAGCGGTAATTTTCACTGAAGTTGGACCTGAAAGGTACAGGTTTTAACTTTAAATATGCTCACTCTCAATAGTTTAAAGTGATGAAGATGAATGGTGTTTACCGGATCTAATCCTGATTTTTTACTTAATTTTATTTCTACAGAACTCCACATTTTAAACATGTTACAGGGATCGTCATGGTGTTAGAAGATCAGAGGAAGTCAGAGGAAGAAATACTTAGATTCTGGAAAGAAAAGAGAATACCAGAAAAAGTTAGAAGGCTTAAGAAAAAAGGGAGAAAATTCTATTTCTTGGACGGTCCACCTTATGCTACAGGTTCTATACATATGGGAACCGCATTGAACAAGATCTTGAAAGATACTTATATTCGATTCTTCAGGATGTTGGGTTTTAACGTATGGGATAAACCTGGTTTCGATACACATGGTTTACCCATAGAGAATAAAGTCGAGAAACTGTTAGGGTTTAGGAGAAAATCTGACATAGAGAAATTTGGGGTCGAGAAATTCATCGATGAGTGCAGAAAGTTTTCGACCAAGTTCATAGGAGTGATGAGTGATCAGTTTGAAAACTTAGGAGTTTGGATGGATTGGAAAAACCCTTATCTCACGCTTACAAACGATTATATAGAGGGTGTATGGTTCACTTTCAAGAGAGCGTTTGAAAAAGGATTGTTGTATAAAGGGAGTTATCCTGTCCATGTTTGCCCGAGATGTGAAACCGCTGTTGCTTACAATGAGATAGAGTACAAAACAGTATCGGATCCTTCTATCTACGTGAAGTTTCGAGTTAAGAACAGGAAGAATGAGTATTTACTCATATGGACGACTACGCCTTGGACCTTACCAGCAAACACAGGGATAATGGCTAAGCCAGAAGCCGATTATGTGAGAGTTAAAGTCGATGATGAGATATGGATTCTTGCTGAAGCGTTGTTGGAAGATGTAATGGAGAAAGTTAATGTAGAGAGTTATACGATTGTCGAGAGAGTAAAAGGAAGAAAGTTGAACGGATTAGAATACTTACATCCTCTTGCTGATATCTTCACCTTTCAGCAAAGGCTGAAGAATGCGCATCGAGTTGTTCTATCTGAACAATTTGTTTCTTTGGATGAAGGGACGGGACTGGTACATACAGCTCCAGGACATGGTCAAGAGGATTACAGAGTCGGTTTAGAAACAGGTTTACCAGCTTTGTCTCCTGTTAAGATAGACGGTACTTTTACTGAGGATTGTGGGAAGTATGCTGGGATGTATGTTAAGGATGTAGATGAATCGATAATAGAAGAATTAGAAAGGAAAGGTTTGTTATTGCATAAAGAAACTATAAGACATGAATACCCGTTCTGTTGGCGTTGTAATTCTCCACTGCTCTTAATTCTCTTACCACAGTGGTTCTTTGCTGTGAAAAAGATGAGGAAGAAGCTGATAGAAGAGAATGAAAAGGTTGAATGGCATCCATCTTGGGCTGGTCAAAGGTTCAAGAATTGGTTGGAAAGTTTGGGGGATTGGCCTATTTCAAGACAAAGGTACTGGGGAATTCCTCTTCCTGTATGGGTTTGTGAGAAGTGTGGAGAAATTAAGATCGTGAGTTCAAGAAAAGAATTAAGGAAAGAGTTAAAAGATTTGCATAGACCCTACATAGATAGAATTACTCTAGAGTGTAGGAAATGTAAAGGAAGGATGAGAAGAATCCCTGATGTTCTGGATGTTTGGTTCGATTCTGGAGTATGCTCATGGGTAAGCTTAGGATATCCTAGAAAGAAGAAACTCTGGAAAGAGTGGTGGCCTGCTGACTTGAACTTAGAGGGCCCTGATCAGATAAGGGGATGGTGGAACTCCCAGTTGATAACGAGTGTGATAACTTTCGATAAAAAACCTTTCAAGAGAATTCTTTTCCATGGTTTTGTTCTGGATGCTCACGGAGTCAAGATGTCCAAATCTAAAGGAAATGTGGTCACTCCTGAAGACGTGATCAAAGATTATGGAAGGGATGTCCTTAGATTCTATCTTTTATCGAGTCCTCCATGGAACGATTTTTACTTCAACATGAGGGATGTGAAAGAAGTGGCGAAAAAGTTTATAGTCCTAAGAAATACTTTCAACTTCGTCAGGACTTATGTTAAAGAATTTAAAAGAGTCAAAAGTCTAAACGTTGAAGATGAGTGGATAATATCAAGAGTTAATTCACTCGTGAAAGATTATCTTAATCATTTTAAATCATTCAACGGACATAAAGGAGTTCAAGAACTCATGGATTTCATCTTGAATGATTTCTCGAGATGGTACGTTAAGCTTATAAGGAATAGAGTCTGGCCTCTGTATGAAGGAAAGGATAAGACTGCTGCGTTCTTCACTCTAGTCTATGTGAGTGAGAGAATTGCTAAACTCTTAGCTCCTATATGCCCATTTTTCGCGGAAGATATATACCAGAATGTCTTGAGAAAGTTCGAGAAAGGGTTGGAATCGATTCATATGTGTGAGCTTCCAAAACCTGAGAAAAGTTTGATGAAGAAGAGACTTGAAGAAGAGATGAAGATCATAAAAGGAATAACTGAAGTATCCTATGCCGCAAGACAGAAAGCCGGTTTAAAACTAAGATGGCCAGTCAAGAGGTTGGTAATAGTTACTGAGGATAAAAGAACGAGAAAGGCGATCGAGAATTTAAAGAGTGTTTTGTTGAATGCCTGCAACTCGAAAGAAGTTGAAGTTGTCTCAAGAATTCCGAGGGGAAATTTCAGTGAAGCTGAATTTGAAGGGAACAAGGTACTAGTTGATCTAGAAGAGGATGAGAGTTTGAGGGAAGAAAGACTCTACAGAGAGCTTACAAGAAAGATTCAGGCTTTAAGGAAGGAATATAAGTTTGTTGTTGAAGATAGGATCAAGTTAACCCTGAAATCGGATGAAGAAACTGAAAGAATACTCAGGAAGTTTGCTGAATTCCTTAAGAAAGATGTTGGAGCTGAGAAGGTTGAGATCGGAGAGTTGAGAGGAAAATATGGAGGAGAGTTGAAGTTTAGAGAGAAGAAGATAGAAATTAGGTTCGAATGAAAAATCTTAATTTCAAGCTAAAGAAAAAAATTTTATTTTCTCAACCTAGGATCAACCCATCCTTTTTCGTGACAAACGTATTCATTACTCTTCTGAATACTTATTTCTTTTCCTCCTATTATTAGAAAAACTTCATCATGGCATCTGTAGTAACAATTCGGTTCTTTCACCTCCTCACAAACAGCTCTCGTTTCTGTGGAGAAAAAACCTGCTCTTTCTTGTTTAGAGCCAAAAGAAATTCTTGATAGGAGAACTCCAAAGAGTATGGAAAGGATTATGAGGATGAGAAAGAGGATGAGGATTCTTTTCATGATTAAAAAGTATCTTTTGAGCTTAAATCTTTAAGTAGGCTTAAACGAAAAGAATACTCATGTTAGTTAAGGATGCGATGAACAGAAGAGTTATAGTCATCAAGCCAGATGCAACAGTAAGGGAAGCTGCAAGAATAATGACAAAGTTAAGGATAGGAAGCTTAATAGTCATGGAGGATGATAGGATCGTGGGGATAATAACCGAGCTCGATATAATATGGAAGGTTGTGGCTGATGATTTAAATCCAAACACGACTCTAGTAAGGGATGTGATGAGTAGAGATGTGGTAACGATAAAGCCAGATCAGACTCTTGAAGATGCGGCCGAGCTCATGGTTGAGAAGAAAATAAAGAAACTTCCTGTTGTAGAAGATCATAGGCTTGTCGGGATACTGACAGCAACTGATTTGATCTCAGTCCAACCTAAATTGATCGAGGCTTTGGCAAAACTCATGCTCTTCACTGAAAAAAAACCTATCGCAGGTTGAGATGATAGACTCGACTGAATTCGGGTTGGTAGTGGTAAACGGAAAGATTTATCGTTCAGACGTTCTAGTTTTTTGGGATGGCGAAGTCAAAAAGTTAGAAGTTTCTGTGAGACATTTGTTCGGAATGCCTGAGTTCAGAGAAGTTGAAAAAAGGAGGCCTGAAGTACTCATAATAGGTAACGGTCAATATGGATTGTTGGAAGTGTCGAGAGAAGTTATCGATGCCTGCGACCGAGAAGGGATAAAGTTCTTCAAGATGAATTCAAAAGAGGCGATAAAGAAGTTTAATGAGATCTTGAGAGAAGGAAGAAGAGTTGTCGCTTTCATACATGTTACCTGTTAAGAGATTCTATGTACAATCCGATCTACATAGGAGATTCGATAAACAAAATTGTTTCTGAAGGAGAGAGGAGAAAATATTATCGGTTCCGCTATGCCCCTTATTACGGTGGTATAGCAACAGCAGATTGCGTAGGTTGTAATTTAAGATGTATTTACTGTTGGGCATGGAGGGTTGTTTCCAATCCGAAAAAATACGGAAAGTTCTATTCTCCTTCGGAAGTCGTTGAAAAATTGTTGAAAATTGCAAGAGAGGAGGGTGTTAAACGAGTTAGAATAAGTGGAAATGAACCTACTCTAAACAAAGAGCATCTACTGAAAGTTTTAGATTCGATACCAAACAAGATTTCTTTCATACTTGAAACCAATGGTGTTTTGATCGGCTATGATGAGAAGTATGCTGGAGAATTAAAAAAGTTCAAGAACTTACATGTGAGAGTGAGTTTGAAAGGCTCGAGTAAAGAAGAATTCTCAAAGTTTACTGGAGCTTCCCCTGAATGGTTTGAATTCCAGCTGAAAGCTTTAAAAAACTTGGTCAAGAATGGAGTAGAATGTCATGCTGCTGTGATAGAGATAGCTGAAGATATCAGTTCGTTAAGAGAAAGAGTAGAAAAGATTGGGACATGGCTTGAAGTCGAACCTTTAATAAGGTATCAACA
>CAZQBB010000029.1:2178-6541 GCA_964591915.1 uncultured archaeon | reverse complement strand
CGAACCCATAGAAAAGATAAGAAGATACATAATGAGTGGATTGATATTCTGGCCTTTAACTTTAATCTTATTTGTTGCTGTTATCGGCCTTATTATAGCACTCCATAGGAAGAAAAAGAGATTTGTGAGCTGGAAAACTATCAAAGAAATCAAAAAAAGAAAAATCTTTGAAGAGTGATTACCAAATTAAGTAGCTGTTATCGTCAAGGTACTCTGTGTCGCATTTCCTGCTGGTATACCTTTTGGTACATAGACGTTTGCACTTATCACATGAGTGTTACCTGGTGAGAAAGTACTCGACTGAATATATCTCAAATCAGAACAAGTTGGTAAAGAGGAATTGTGATCCCATTGATAAACCATGATCTTCGTACAATCATGATATACTGCAACACAGTATCCGCTTAAAGGACCACTCGAAAACGTCCAAGAAGACCAAGTTGTAGTGTTACTTCCTCCAGTTCCAGTTACTGTGTTTGAACTCATATCCCTGTTGGCCCCGTTGTCAGGAACTGTCTTTATAGTAAACGTCATTTCACTTGTGTTAAGGCATTGATTATTGCTATCATCAACTATATCCCACAGATATTCTTTCGTTATGTTTTTGAAGAAACCTCTCGAAACTGCACCAGACGTTGGAACGTAGTTATCAAGTGTATCAGTGTAGTTCCATTCCATTCTGTTCACGAATCTATATTCAGTATCTGTTGAGTTTTTAAGAACAAGGAAAGAGCCAGCTGTATAATCTGCAGGATTACCAGTAAATAGAGGATTAGTAGTTTCCTCGGCAAAAGAATCAACTGACGCATAAAGATAAGTAAAGTTTGTAGAACCAGTGTTTTTGATCGTTATGCTTTCTGGTGTTCCATTAGTTCCTGGAGTAACTTGTATCCATTCTAGATACGTTGGGATTACTGATATAGAGGCAACTTCCGATATATTAAGGGCTATTTCTGTTGTATTTGTGGTAGCTCTGCTTTTCGGAAAAAGGAATGTTACGCTTGTTAAGATTATGATTATTAAGAAAATTCCAAACATTAATGTTGTAAGGTCACCCACTTTCATACTTCCTACTAATATTTGGTTGAACTTTGTATTTAAATCTTGTTGTTTAACAATATTTTTATAAGTTATTGATAAAAATATTAAAAAGATGAAAAAGAAAAAAGATCCTAAAAAATTGATAATAGAAACATTAAAAAAACATCCTGAGGGTTTAACTCTCTGGAAGATATCTAGACTTACAGGAATGAGCAGGCTTACTGCGACAAAATACGTTCATGAGTTGATGGGAGAAGGAAGAGTTTATCAAAGAAGGGTCGGAATGGCAAAACTCTGCTATTTAAAGGAAAGATTCTTGCAGCTAGTGAAAGAAGAAAAGGTTTTGGAAAAACTCAAGAAAAAATTAAGATGATACGTATTCTATAAACTTAGCTTTTTCGAGTTCTTTCAGAATACTCTTAAGTGTTGTTTTTACGCTCTCTTTGTCCATTTCGATCCTTTTAGCGATTTCTTCGGCTATTTCATCTACTGTTTTTGTCCCATCGCACATCTTAAGAATTTCAAAAACTGATTTATCGATTTCCCACATTCTACTTCCATCGAAAGTCGCATACAAGGAATTCACATATCTTATTATCTTCAATCTTTTCGATTTCACTGGTTTTCTTTCGTTCATTCAATTCAAAATAATCAGTTCAAACTTTAAATATTTGTTAAAAACAGTGATTAACGATACTGTTAGAAGAAAGTTTTTACATTCTCCTGAGAATAGTAATATATGCGAGAAAGAAAAATTATTATCTTAACTCTCGTATTCTTTTCGATTCTCATCTCTAAATGTAACGCACAACTTTCTGTTGGGGTTTCGCCCCCACTCATAGATTTAGGAGAAATCCAGCCTGGAGCATCAAAAATAGTAAGGTTTAATGTAATAACAGTTTCAAAAGAGATATCGATAGTTCGTCTAAGTGCGAGTAAAGGAAATATCGATTATTTTATGAATAAGTATGGTGATCTTGGTTATAACTATTCCGAGGAGGACATTAGTTCTTGGGTTGAATTCATAAGTAATCCTGTCAAATTAGAAAAGAGTTCAGAGTCTTCAACAACCAAAGGAGGGGGGAAAATAAGCGGTGCTAGTGAAGTTATATTTATCCTCCATGTCCCTAAAGATGCCGAACCCGGGTATCATAGTGGTTTAATAGATCTTTATCCGATAATTCCAGAATCTTCTCGTCCAATAACCATTCAGTCCATATCACCTTTAATCTTCATCTTTAAAGTTCCTGGAAAGGCACTAAGAGAAGGAAAGATAATGGATTTAAGCTCTGGTAGTTACTATCCAGGAAGACTTAACCTAAACGTATATTTCAAAAACACAGGTACTGTAACCATTCAACTTAAACCTGCTAAGATAAATGTGTTTGGCGATGATAACAAAACAATTGCCTCTCTAACCTCCGATTCCTCATTTGTAAAACCAGGAGAAATCAAACGTTTAACAGCTTTTTGGCCGATGAAAGAAGTTAAAATTGGAACTTACAATGTTACAGCACGAATAGACTATACGACTGGTTACGCATTCAAAAAATCGATAGTCGAAGTCTACAAACCCCCGATTATTCCTGGAAGAGTTGTAGAAAAGCCTTCAGTTTTTCCCTGGTGGATTTTAATAATTTTCTTTCTAATATTACTCATAGGGTACATCTTTTATAAGAGTAGGTAACATGAGGACTCTTATTGTTTTACTATTGATCTCATCGATTCTCTTTATATTTCTTTATAAACCAAGAATAACGGGATTTGTAAGTAACATGACTATCGAAAGGTTCGAAAATTTTTTCTTTGTTTATGAAAGAATGAGATATCCAGCCAGAGTTCAGATAACAGAGAAAGGAGAGACACTTAATATAGGAATATCTGTAGATCCCTGGAACCTTGATTTTGGAGTACTTCCCAAAGGAGTTAACAACAAAAGATTCATAAACTTGGCTAATCATAAGAACAAAATTTATAAAGTTAGCCTTGTTTCTAGAGGAAACATAAGTTCAATGATAAGCTTCAGTGAGAATAATTTTCTTCTTCACGAGGGAGAAGAAAAAAAGGTTTCGGTTTTCCTTAATTCATCCCTCTCAGAAAAAGTAGGAAACTACACCGGAGAAGTGGATGTTACATACAAGAGAGCAAGATTCTCTCCGTTAAACTTTTTAATCGAGGTGATGGAATGAAGGCTTTCCTTATTAGCACTATACTAATTTTTTTACTCATAGTTTCTCTTTCCAGTACACAAAAAATAAGTGTCAATGTCGGAGAGGTTTTGAGAGCTGAAGTTTCTGATATTGAATACAATTCTTCTGTGGATGGAATTTTTAAGATCAGGTTTCAACTCTACAATTCTGGTAGTACTGGTTACAAAGCTAGAGCTAGATTAGACGTTTTCAACGATAGCGAACTTGTTTTTACTGGATGGAGTGAAGAAAAAAGCTTCATACCAGGGACGAGAGAAACTTTCAGTCTCTACTGGTTACCCCCCCAAAAAGGAAGGTTCCTGGCTAAACTGAGAGTTTATTACGCTGACGAGATAGAGAAGATAAAAACGATAAGGGTGGAAGTTAAGAATGTGACTTCTCTTTTAAAGAATTTTGAAATAACTGATCTGAAAACTTATTCGGATGAGATTAAGTTCAAGTTGAAATCAAACAAGTCCTTAAAGAATGTTCTAATAATTCCATCTGATTATCCTCTAGGATGGGTGTTTGAACAGAAAAGAATAGAGAAAATCGATAAAGACGAGATTAAAGATATAACTTTGGGATATAAACCTAGTCTGTGGAAACCGAGCGGGATAACTTTAAAGATAGTAACGGAGGACGGAAAGTATGCGAGTAGTGAGCATTTTTCACTGAAAAGAGTAAGTCCTATAGAGGAATTTTTCCATCAATTCTTTAAGCTCCTCTTATCAATAATTTTATAATGCCAAAAAAACAAAATTGAAATGTGAATCAGAAAATCATAGGTGTAGTTTCTGGTAAAGGGGGAGTTGGTAAAACTACTACTGTTGTAAACCTTGCTGCTGCTTTAACGGATCTAGGAGAAAAAGCTATAGTCGTGGATGCAGACATAAAGATGTCCGGTCTTGGTTTACAACTTGGAATGTATTACTTTCCAGTAACCATTAACGATGTTTTGATGAAGAGAAAAAAATTATTCGAGGCGTTATACATTCATTCTTCTGGGTTAAGGATAATCCCTGCTTCTCTTTCGATAGAAGAAGTTAATATCTTTGGTTTAAGAAAAGTTCTACAGGATCCTTTCTTAGAAGGTAAGATAGTCCTTGTGGATTCACCTCCTGGGTTGGAAA
>CAZQBB010000029.1:0-2078 GCA_964591915.1 uncultured archaeon | reverse complement strand
AGTTTTCTTCAATCCTTATTCTCCAGCTTCAATAGCGTTTAAAAAAATTGCTGCTCGGTTAATTGAAGAGGAATATATTCCACCAAGGTTTTTGATGTTCAAAAGAATTCTAAGAAGGTTAAGAAGATGAAAAAGAAATTGCTTTTCATTTCATTGATTCTTTTGAGTTTTTTCTACTCAGTAAAAGCCTCTCCTACAATTTCAAACATTACTATTGTCCCAGAAAACCCTTGGGTAGGAGAAGACGTTTTCATTTCATTTGAATGTTTTGATGAAAATCATACTATAAAAAAAGTTCAAGTCAATATAACGAAACCAGATTTAAACTGGTGGTTACCTCCTCTTAACAACACAAATAATACCTATTTCTTTCGGATAGAAGCATCTGAAATCCAAATACCAGGGATATATAATGTGAGTTTCTACTGCGAAAACAACATCCTAGAAAGTAAAAGCGTAACAAGTCATTTTATTGTTTCTCAACTTATGAGTTCGATCAACATTTCAAGTCCAGTCTACCTAGGAGATGAAAATGTAGAGATTGGTGTAAAAGTGAAGAAAGATGAAGAGATCGTATATGATTGTCAACATATTAATTTTACAGTTTATCTTGACGATGAACTCGTAAGCTTAAGAGAGGAACCTTCTTTTATTTCAAACAAAGGTTGTGTTCTTAAGATAGACGTGCCTCCCAAAGGAACTTATGAAGTGAAAGTTAAATCATCCTATGAAGGTGCTGAAACTTCAGTAATATCAACACTTCAAGTAAAAGAACCTTTACAATTTGAGTTAATAGATATCGATAAAACTTGGATTAAAACAAATGAAAACGTAACACTAACGCTTAAAGCACTTTATAGGGATGAAACATTTGAATTAAAGGATGAATATATTACCGTAACTATAGATTCTGTCGCTTGCGATATCGTTGAAATCTCCCAGAGTGATGAATATTCTTACGTGATAATTTCTTCTCCAAACCTTTCTCCAGGAACCTATAATTTAAACATAAAACTTAACTACAAGGGATTTTCAAAGAATGCTTCTAGCGAGATAAGCTATGTCGTTCCTGTCTCAGGGAGTTTGAAAGGAAGTGACAATAAACCAATCTCAGCTCAAATAAAATTCAAAAGCAATGAAACCCAAAAAACCATCGTAACCGATTCTCAGGGTTCTTACTCAGGCTACATTCCTCCTGGGTTCTATGACATAGAATTCGATTTTCCAAACTCTAAATTGATATTGAGTGATGTTCTAGTTAACCAATTCGATGACCCTATAAGGTTTGATCATCCCTCTACTACTATAGACATCCCTGGTATAGGAGTTGGGGATATTTTTGTTTATGAAGTTGCTTTGAGCTATTCTAATGCTTATCTGGAGATGAAATATGATGACAGCAAAATTTTGGATGAGGGTAGGATAAGAATTTATAAGTGTGAAGATTGGAACTTTGGAAGAAAGATATGTAACGGAAAATGGAATCCAATTTCACCACAAATCGATACAGTGAGAAATTTAGTCAAGCTTAACACTACTACATTATCTGCTTTTGTTATCGGTTATGAGAAGAATCTTGTACTGAACTTTGATTCTGATAAAGATGAGTATTATCTCAAAGAAATCATAAAGATAACTGGTATTACTGAAGATGAAGATTCTAAACCTGTGAAAGACGTCAAAGTTACTGCAAGCATCCTGAACACGAAAATAAGTGCTTCAACTCAATCCGACAAGAGTGGAGTATTCTCTTTGGAAATGCAAGCTCCTGATAAGGAAGGCGAATACACGATCTTAATTAAAGCTGAAAAATCTCCATTCTCTCCAGTTAACGGGACTAAATCAATTAAAGTGTTGAGAAGTGAGGAACTTTCATTAGTAGTTCCCGACAGCATAAAGATAAAACAAGGAGAAACTTCATCTTTATGGATATCAATCATAAATTCAGGTCAAACTGATTTCTCAGATATTTCTTTAGCTTTGAGCGGAATTCCAGAAGGATACTATACTTTACCGAAGATAGATGAATTGAAAGCAGGAGATGAAAAGAAAGTATCGATAGATTTTACGATTCCAGA
>CAZQBB010000028.1:0-6846 GCA_964591915.1 uncultured archaeon | reverse complement strand
CCCAAGAACGAACAAGTATTGTCTTGACATATTCTTCTAGAATCCGAGTCTAGGCTGAAGAAAGTCTAAGATCCATGTTAGCGAGTAGAAACCCGAGTATGCTAGTATTAAAGCAAGAATGAATTGTCCTAGGAACATCGCTAAAAAGTATTTCTTAAAATCATACTTTATTATCCCACAAAAAATTCCAACCAGATCATCTGGGAATGGTGTCGCGTTTACTATCGTTATCCATAAAGGTGCTCCGTACTTCCCGAAGGTTTCTCTTATCTTTATCAGCTTTTTTTCATATCTTTTTTCTAGTATCTCTTTTCCGCCTAATCCTAGTACATAGCTTGTTACATTTCCTATAGAAGCCCCCAATGCTCCAGATAAAGCAACAAAAAAGGGGTTATAAACAGCACCAAGAGAAAATATTACTATAAAACTCGGGAACGGGAGAAGTATAGAAGAAGAAGCTAGGAGTGATACTAAAAAAATCCCCAGATAACCCCAATTGCTCGCAAAGGTCTGAGCATGAGTGATCAACCAGATTAATTTATCCCAAATCCACATCTTCTCTGTTATAGATTGGGAAAGCTAGGATATAACTTTAGAGGATGAGTACTAATACATTCACGAAAACTAAGAATAACCAAAACCACATCTTCCACAAGAATATCCTGCTTCCGTCAAGGTTTGGTATGGGAAGTAAATTGAATATTGCTATTACTCCATTGATGAAACTCATTTGTTGAAACACGAAACCTGGCAATGCTTTAAAGATTACCGCTAGTAGAACATTAATTCCAACACCAGCTAAAGATATCAAGCCTAAGTCTTTGGTAGTTATTCTCACGACTTTAAAACCCCATCTTCCAAAGGCAAATGGCATTATTTCAACAAAACCTGGGATTGCGATAGCAAGAGGTATTTTTGTGAACCAAAAGAAGAACATCCCTATGATTCCTATCAGGATCCCTGTAAACCAACTCTTATAAGTTACCATACAACCAAGCTTTCTTGCAACAACTTTCTGACTTACTAAACGGAGAACGAAAGAAAAAATTACTATCAACGATACGATTAAGATATCGTTAATTCTTGAGAATGAAAATATCAAGATGAGAACCAAGATTGATAGGGTTACATCCCTTATTTCCTCGCCATTAAAGAGTTTCATGATAAATAGTTTAGATTGGAGACTTTTAAGATTTCTGAGTAAATATGCAAGGGACACGCCCTCGGTGGATTTAACCCTGCAGCTAGGTTAATCCAAGTCTCTTTCTCCACCCCGCGAGCTCGCAAGCACTGACTACCCAGCTTAGGCTTGCTTGGTTCCCCACCTGGGCCGGTTCACTGGATAGTCAGCCCTGGGAGACGGGGCTTCTTCGTCTGAGACTTGGGCCTAACTACAAGGCTAAACCGCCCTCGGGCTGCGACCCTCGCATGTTGGCGGTTTCGAGTTACAGGTGACGCCAAACCACCCGGTCGTTGGTCCCTTGCAAATCAAAAATTATTTTCATGATTTATAAAAACATTTCTCAGGAAGAGTTTTTTATTTTCACTAATCGAATATAATTTTCATGAAAAGACTCGACTATTTTTTCGAACCAAAGTCAGTAGCTATAATAGGAGCATCTCATAATCCAGAAAAACTAGGCTATGTTATACTTTCAAATTTCGTCGGCATCTCATCCAAGATGAAGATATATCCTGTTAACCCCGATACAACCCCCATACTTGGGTTGAAAGTTTACAAATCTGTTCTAGATATAAAGGATGATTTGGATTTAGTAGTAATAGTAGTTCCTGCTAAAATAGTTCCAAAAGTTCTGAGAGAATGTGTAAAGAAAAAAATCGAGGCAATAATAATAATTTCTGCGGGATTTTCTGAGGTCGGGAAGGAAGGCAAGAAATTAGAAATGGAATGTAAGAGAATAATTGAAGGATCGCGCACTAGAATACTTGGACCGAATTGTATTGGTGTATATGATCCCTACTCTCATGTTGATACTCTTTTTCTTTCAAGGGAAAGATGTGGAAGACCAAAGAAAGGTAATATCGCATTCGTCTCTCAATCTGGGGCGGTTGGTTCAACGATTCTCGATTGGTTATCTGAAGAAGGTATAGGTATAAGTAAATTCATCTCTTATGGGAACGCTATCGATGTTGACGAATCCGATTTAATAGAATACCTTGGAGAAGATGAGAAGACTAAAGTGATAACAGTGTATCTTGAGGGAATAGAAAGAACAGGAAGGAAATTCATGGAAATCGCGAAAAAAGTTTCTAGGAAGAAACCAATAATAGTTCTTAAATCTGGAAAAACAAAAAAAGGAATGAAAGCAGTTCTTTCGCATACAGGCTCTTTGGCTGGATCAGGAAAGATATACTCAGCCGCATTTAAACAAGTCGGAGTCATCGAAGCAAACTCCTGGGAGGAATTGTTCGATTTTGCCAGAGCTTTCTCCACTCAACCATTACCAAAAGGAAATAGAATTGCCATAGTCACTGATGGAGGAGGTTTTGGTGTCTTAGCTACGGATGAAGCTGAAAGACAAGGAATAGAATTACCAGAACCATCCGAAGGATTGAAGAAAAAATTCTCAAGGGTTATGCCTCCTTACGCTATCTATCATAATCCCATAGATTTAACCGGAGATGCAAATGCTGAACGTTATAGAGTCGTGATAGAAGCTTGTTTAAAGAGTAAAGAATTTGATGGTGTTATAGCTATAACACTCTTCCAAGTTCCAACACTGGAAAAAGATGTCGTAAACGAACTAATAGAACTTCATAAAAGATATAAGAAGCCTTTACTCACATGTGCCGCTGGGGGAAAATTCACGAGGGAGTTAAGCGAGAAACTAATGGAAGGAGGAGTACCAGTTTATCCAACCCCTGAGAGAGCAGTGAAAGCTATGAAAGCCTTGGTAGAATACGGAAAAAAATAAGAAGTTAAAATTATATTTTGTTAAGGAGTAAAACTTTAATTTTTTCTTGAACATGAGATATTATGCGAACTAATTACATCTTCATCACTGGAGGAGTAGTCTCTGGTTTAGGAAAAGGCATAACAACCGCTTCTATAGGAAAAGTCCTTCAATCTAAAGGGTTCAGAGTTACTGCCATAAAAATAGATCCTTATATTAACATAGATGCAGGAACTTTAAGACCTACTGAGCATGGAGAAGTATGGGTCACTGAAGATGGTGGAGAGATAGATCAGGATTTGGGGCATTATGAAAGATTCTTGGATATAAACATAAGTAAGTCCCATAACATAACAACTGGTCAAGTTTATCAAGCTGTCATAGAAAGAGAAAGAAGAGGAGAATATCTTGGAAAAACTGTCGAAGTGATACCTCATATTCCAGATGAGATAAAGAGGAGAATAAAAGACGTAGCGAAGGAAACAAAAGTAGATTTTGTCTTGATAGAGATAGGTGGTACGGTAGGAGATTATCAGAACGTTCTTTTCTTGGAAGCAGCAAGAGAGATGAAACTCGAAGGAGAAAAAGTAATTTTTATTCATGTTGGTTATTTACCAGTTCTTCCCTACTTGGGAGAAATGAAAACAAAGCCGATGCAACATTCAGTAAGGGATTTGAGAGAAATAGGGATTCAACCAGATTTTATAGTTTGTAGATCAAACTATCCTGTCGATGATGTTAGAAAAAATAAGATATCCCTTTTTTGTAGTGTCAAGAAGGAAGACATAATCTCGAATCCTGATTTGGAGAATGTTTATGAATTGCCCTTGATATTTGAGCAACAGAAATTAGGATTGAAAATACTCAAGAAACTCGAGATTAAACCGAAAAAATCTAACCTAACAGATTGGAAAAAATTTATAGAAAAAGTGAAGAAGTTAAAGAAAAAAGTCAAGATCGGAATAGTGGGAAAATATTTTGACATTGGGAAATACAAACTTCCTGATTCTTACATTTCTGTGATAGAAGCTGTTAAACATGCTGCTTGGAATAATGATGTTAAGCCTGAAATGGAATGGATAGATTCCAAGGTTTTCGAGAAAAATCCTTCTAAACTCTCTATCTTGGAGAAATTCGATGGGATAATCGTGCCAGGCGGTTTCGGTTTGAGTGGAATAGAAGGAAAAATAGCTGCGATAAAATATGTGAGAGAGCATAAGATTCCTTATTTGGGGTTATGTTTAGGGATGCAATTGGCTGTCGTTGAGTTTGCTAGAAATGTTTGTGGAATGAAAGGAGCTCACACCACCGAAGTAAACCCAAAAACTCCTTATCCTGTCGTTGATTTCATTCCAGAACAAGTGAAGTTGATAAGAGAATCAAGGTATGGAGCAACAATGAGATTGGGAGCTTATCCTGCAATCTTGAAAAAAGGAAGCTTGATAAGAAAATTGTACGGAAAGGATAAGGTGTGGGAAAGGCATAGGCACAGGTATGAAATCAACCCAAAATATGTGAAGACTTTGGAAAAGAATGGATTGATTTTCTCTGGTAAATCTCCTGATGAAAAACTGATGGAATTCTTAGAATTACCTAATCATCCATATTTTATAGCTACACAAGCTCATCCTGAGTTTAAATCGAGACCGATGAGACCTTCTCCAATGTTCGATGGTTTAATTAAAGCTTGTCTTGGGAAATTATAAACATGTTTGACTTATTGATGCTAAGGCCGGATGCGATAAAAGCTTTAGAAGATCCTGGTGTTAAGAAGGCTTTGCCAAGATACGTTAAAGTTGTTAGAGATGAATTGCCTGCTAAATTCTTGATTACTAGGAAGATTCCAGTTGAATTTGACCCTGGGATGAATGAAGAAGAATTATGGGAAATACACGACAAAGCGATGAAAAAATTCCGAGCAATAGAAGCGAAAATGGATTCCGGAAAAATTAAACTCGAAGATCTTGAAGATCCGAAGAAAAGCCTATTAGATTTGAAGTGTGCGATATCCGACAAAATCATGACACATTGTCATTTCTGTACGAGAAGATGTGAAGTTAACAGGCTTAAAGGTGAACTGGGCTTTTGTAAGGCTGGAACTGAGTGGAGGATTTTTGGTGCTCATGAACATTATGGAGAAGAAGCAGAATTAGTGATCTCTGGAACAATCTTCCAAGCAGCATGCTCAATGAGATGTGTTTATTGTCAAAATGCTCCTGCAAGCATTAAACCAGAGTTAGGAGAGACTTGGAGTGTTGAAGAAGTCGTTGCATGGATGGAAACTATGAAAAGAAGAAAAGTTCGTAACATCAATTGGGTTGGTGGGAGTCCAACCTGTTGGCTATGGCATATTTTAAAGGCTTTGAAGTTGAGTGAAGTTAACCTGGCTCAAGTTTGGAATTCTAACTCATATTACTCAGAAGAAACAGCAAAGCTTATAGATGGAGTGATGGACGTTTATCTTTTGGATTTTAGATATTTTTCTGAAGAGTGTGCAATAAAATTGAGTCAGGCTCCAAATTATCCTGAAGTTGCAAAGCGAAATCATTTAACTGCAAATAAAGTTGGTGAGTTGCTAATAAGAGTGCTTATCATGCCAACTCATTTGGAATGTGACGCAAAACCGATTTTAAAATGGATAAGAGATAATCTTGAAGAATGGACCAGAGTTAATATACTTCCACAATATCGGCCTTGCTGGAAAGCATGGGATTATCCTGGAATAGACAGACCACTAAGTTCTGATGAATATGAAGAAGTTGTTAATTATGCAAAAAAGATTGGGTTAAAGAACCTAGTAAGATCTTAATAATTTACATACCGAGGGAGTGTTTCAAATGATACTACAATTTTATGTTTATGCTAAAGTCTTAGAAAGTCAGATGAAGTAAACCTAATTGAAAAAGTAATGGAGTTCACGATTTTGAAACTTTAAAAGTAAACAGTCTCATTAATTAACTGAGAATATGCCAAGGGCTATCTGGAAAGGAAGCATTTCGTTCGGTCTCGTGAATATCCCGATAAAGCTTTATTCAGCTACCCAACTTCGAGAAATAGAATTGCATACAGTATGCAGCAAATGCGGAACTCCTCTAGAGTACAAGAGATGGTGTCCTAAATGTAAAAGAGAAGTTCCATGGAATGAAATAGATAGAGGATATAAAATAGCTAAGGATAAATGGGTTATAATTAAAAAATCCGATCTTGAAAAGATTAGACTCCCTACGACAAAAAACATAGAGATTAAAGAGTTTGTTGATATCAGTCAAGTTGATCCCATCTTCTATGAAAAAAGTTATTATGTAGTTCCAGAAGAGACTGGAGTCAAAGCTTACTCTTTATTCGTCGAAGCTTTAAGGCTTACTAATAAAGCAGCGATAGGTAAAGTGGTGATGAGGAATAAGGAGTATGTTGTTTTGCTGAGAAGCTTCAAGAAAGGACTTTTAATGCATGTGTTGTTCTATCTCGGCGAGATAAGACCGATGGAAGAATTGTCTGAACTCAAGAATTTGGTTGTGGTCAGCAAGAAAGAGTTAGAGTTGGCGAGAGCTTTGATCCAAAAATTAACTGAATCTGAATTTAAACCTGAAGGATTCGAGGATCGTTATACCAAAGCTTTAATGGAATTGATAAAAGCAAAAGCTGAAGGCAAGACTGTAGAAATCAAGGAAGAAAAGAAAGAAGAAGCTAAGAGTCTAATGGAAGCTTTGAAAGCTAGTGTTGAAACAGTGAAGAAAAAGAAAGTTAAGAGGAAAGTGTAGGAAGAAAGATTTTGTTTTTGGGCTTAGTAGATAGTGGTAAGAGTTCATCTTTAAAGATGTTATATATGTAACATTATGAGGAAAATAATAAACATTATGTAATCTTTTACTGTGTTATATATAACAAAGTGCACTTCTACTAGTTAAGAAAAATTTATTTCACTCAAAAA
>CAZQBB010000027.1:0-7095 GCA_964591915.1 uncultured archaeon | reverse complement strand
TTAAAGCCCATATCTCTGAGGGCTAATGTCACTCCGAATTGCCTTGCTACATCACCAAAACTTCCTATATGTGGGACGCCACTCGCTCCTAGACCAGATTCAGTCCTAAATACTTTTAATCCTCTTTTTAGTCTTTTTTCTCTCTCGACTACTCTCCTCGCTAACTTATCCAACCAAAACTCAAATTTCTTTTTCATCGTTTATTCTTTAGTTTTAACTTTTAAAGAGTTTTAATACTCCCAGAAATAGGTTATCTTCCTTCTTCTGAAGAAAAACTTTAAGAGTATGAAAGCAGTAATCATTCCTCCAAGATGACCGAAATTAGCAACACCTGGTTGGAGTCCGCTGATTCCATAGAACAATTCTAAGAAACCAAAAAGAATGACAGCGAATATCGCTGGCATCGGGATGTAACCCATCACAAAAACAGTAACTCTAGGAAACATCATTCCGAAGGCTGTTAGGACTCCGAATATAGCTCCAGAAGCCCCTATCATCGGAGTATTAACGAAACCAGTAATGGTTGTAAAAAATAAAGCTGACCCTATTCCACAAAGGAGATAGAAAAGAAGAAAATTTCTAGAGCCCATCTCGAGTTCAACCCTTGGTCCAAACATCAATAGTACAAACATGTTCATGAATATATGTAAGGGGTTTAACGGGTCATGGAGAAACATATAAGTCAACGGTTGCCAAAAAAACCCTTTTAACAGATAGGAAGGAACTAAGCCGAAGAGAAGAGTAAACCATTTTCCGACTATTAACTGGAAAAAATACACAAAAATATTGATGATGATTAACCAAAATGTTACGTTAAATTTGAATCTCATACAATCCCCATTATGGGCCGGAAGGGATTCGAACCCATGACCACTGGTTTTTACGCTCAGTCGCCTTATAAGACTTACACTGCAGAGCATCAGCGCTCTACCAGACTGAGCTACCGGCCCTTAACCACATTCTTTTTAAGTGTATTTGCTTTTATAATTAACGATGAAGTATGTTTAATAAATTTTTTCTGGTTAACAGGCTAGTGAAATCTCTGGTTAAGAAAGAATTTCAATATTTTCTCTGTAAAGGATGCTTTGACATAGCTGCTAAGAAGAAATTCTTGATGCTCATAAAGGCTTTAACGAACGTTGATAGTTTGATTGAAGAACAAGCGAAGAGTTTAAGAACAATCTCTTACTTTCTTTCAGCATATCCTTTGATCGTCTCTGAGAGAACGAATAGGGGATGTTTGAGTGATGAAATAATATACTCGAGGTTTGAAGTCCCCGTGGTAACCCCGAGAACGTTCGATTGTATGATAGAGGAAGAAACGATTCCTGAAATAAGAGCTAAGAGAGGGAAGCATGTAGTCAGGATTAATACAACTTTCCTAAAAAGAAAAAGAAAAGAGTTAAATTTGAGTTTAGAGCAACTTTCGGAGGAAATAGGCATATCTAAGAAAGCATTGTACGAGATAGAGAATGAAAGGGTCAACCCGACCAGAGAAACTGTTGAGAAACTGGAGAAGTTTTTTGGAGTTAATCTTAAAATTCCCTATAGGTTTACGTATACAGAGGCAACATACCTACAGCCAAGAGATGAATTCCAAGAAAGAGTTTCATTCGAATTCTCACGCATAGGCATCGAGAACTCTGCTGTCTATTCTGCTCCTTTTCAGATAATAGGGAAAGAAGAGAATACATTGATAACAAGTCTCTCAAAAAATTCTAAGAGGATAAGAAAAGAGGCTAAACTAGTCAAAACTCTATCATCATTGTTCTCCTCCCAAGGAATTTTCGTAGCTAAAAAATGTAAAGAATCTTCTTTTGACGGAATTCCTATACTGTTGGAATCAGAACTCTCTGAATTAGAAAATTCTAAGGAATTGAGCAGATTAATCCAGGAGAAAGGGGGATAATAAAAAACTCCGGTAATCATTGTTTAACTCTCTTCAAGTGTTGAATTATCGATAGAAAAATTTTTATATGTATACCTACATACACATAATATTCCTAGTCATAGGGAGGTGTTATGATGGCTACAATCGGACAAATAGGTGGACAACCCGTTCTTATCTTACCGGAAGGTACTCTCAGGACAAAAGGAAAGAGTGCACAAGAGAGTAATATAGCTGCAGCGAAGGCAGTAGCAGATGCAGTGAGAACAACTCTAGGCCCAAAAGGAATGGACAAGATGCTAGTGGATAGCATAGGAGACATAGTGATAACCAACGATGGAGTGACTATACTGGATGAAATGGAGATAGAACACCCAGCCGCTAAAATGATGGTTGAAGTAGCGAAGACACAGAATGAGGAAGTAGGGGACGGAACGACAACAGCAGTAGTTTTAGCTGGAGAACTCTTGAAGAAAGCTGGCGAACTTCTTGAACAGGAAATTCACCCTACCATCATAATAAGAGGTTTCAACCTTGCAAGGGAAAAAGCACTAGAAATTCTAGATAAGGTATCAAAACCAGTTTCTCTTTCTGACACAGAAACTTTGAGAAAAATTGCACTCACAAGCATGAGCGGAAAATCAGGCTATGGGTATAGCAAGAAGATGGCTGATCTAGTTGTTGAAGCTATAAGGCTGGTAGCAGAGAAAAGAGATGGAAAGATAGTTGTCAACACAGACAACATAAAGAGAGAAAAGAAACATGGAGGTTCTTCTGATGACACAGAGCTTGTTAGAGGAATAGTCATAGACAAAGAAGTTGTTCATCCTGGTATGCCAAAGAGAGTAAAGAATGCAAAGATAGCTCTGCTGGACACAGCACTGGAAGTGAAGGAAACTGAAACGGATGCACAGATACACATAACAGATCCTCAGAAACTCCAGGCGTTCATAGAACAAGAAGAAAAGATGCTTAAAGAGATGGTCGAGAAAGTAGCTACTTCTGGTGCTAACGTAGTTCTCTGTCAAAAGGGAATCGACGATATAGCTCAACATTACTTAGCAAAGAAAGGAATCCTAGCAGCTAGAAGAGTTAAAAAGTCGGACATGGAAAAACTTGCAAAGGCAACAGGAGCAAGAATAGTGACGAACATCGATGACCTGAAGAAATCAGACCTGGGATTTGCTAAGCTTGTTGAAGAAGTTAAAGTTGCAGACGAGGATATGATATTCGTCAGGGATTGTAAGAACCCTAAAGCAGTAACGATACTGGTGAGGGGAGGAACTGAACATGTCGTGGATGAGGTCGATAGAGCCATAGAGGATGCTATCGGAGCAGTTGCTTCAGCTATCGAACTTGGAAAAATAGTTCCTGGAGGAGGAGCACCAGAAGAAGAAGTAGCTAGACAACTGAGAAAGTTCGCAGAAGGATTTTCAGGAAGAGAGCAACTAGCTATAAACGCATTTGCAGATGCGATGGAGATAATTCCGAGAAGCTTGGCAGAGAGTGGAGGTCTTGATCCAATAGATACATTAGTGAGCTTGAGGGCTCAACACGACAAAGGAAAAGTAGGGATAGGAGTTAACGTTCTCGAAGGGAAGATCGGAGATATGCTGGGGATAGGAGTAGTGGAGCCTTTAAAGGTAAAAACACAAGCAATCAAATCAGCTTCAGATGCTGCAGAGATGATCTTGAGGATAGATGATGTAATATCAGCGGCAAAGCTGGAGAAAGGACCTTCGACTCCATCAACTCCACCGAGTGAGACAGAATACTGAAACCATGAATGAACTCTGGTTTTTTCTTTCTGTTTTCTTTTTTCTTTGTCTTATTTACTTGTTCAAGAAAAAACTTGCTATATTTTTTCCTAGCTCTAAACCCATGATAAAAGCTATTCTTGAGTTAGCTGATTTAAGGAAAGGTGATATACTATATGATCTAGGTTCTGGAGATGGAAGGATTCTTATAGAAGTTGCCAAAAAGGGAATCAAAGCTGTTGGTGTAGAAGAGAACAAGTTTCTTAATTGGTTTGCAAAAAGAAGAATAAAAAGGGCTAAAGTTAAGAACGTAAGGATAATAGAAGGGGACATATTCGAGCAAGATATAAGTAAAGCTAACGTTATAATAGCTTATCTTTCTAGGAGCGTGACTTTAAGACTGCAGAAGAAAATAGAAAGAGAGGCTAAGAGAGGAACGAGGATAATAATAGTCGATCATTATTTCAAAAAATGGAAACCCTTGAAGGTTAAGATGGTAGGAATTACTCCGATAAGACTTTACGTTAAATGAAAAACTTTTATACCGAAGAAGAAATAATTTAAACACGGAAAAAGAATTTATAAAAAGGTGAATGTATGGTTGACGTTGACGAAAGCGAGTATGAGATAGTTCCTCTATCACCGATAAGGAGGCTGGAAAAAAGACTCGAAAGATTAGAAGCTTCTTCTTCTGTTGATACAAGAGGAATCTTCAGAGAGATAATAGACATAATTAGGATGAACCAACAGATAGTAGATGAACTCGTTAAGTCAAGCAATGCCTTAAAGATTGAATTATCCAAACTGCCTGGGAAATTAGATGAATTGATATCAAACTTAAAGGAGCTCATTACTTTCATAAAGACTTCTGGAGAGGAAGAGGTAGGAGGAGTAACGAAAGAAGCAATAAGCCCTCTTGTGGAGAAGTTCGATGAGATGATAAAAGTTAACAAAGCCTTATCTGAAAAGAATGATGCAATGCTGGAATTATTGGATGAAATAAGCAAGAAGATAAGAAGACCTCTTCCAAAACCTTTACCAGGTCTTTTATCTAAATCTACTCAACCTTTAAGAGCTAAAAAACCAATTTAAATTAGGAGGTTTGATGATGAAAGGTATTAGTGTAATAATAGCAACGATAATACTGGTAGTGATAACCATCGGGTTAGTATCCACTGCCTACTTATACATAATGGGGTTGATCAAGGGAAGGACTGCAACCAACATAGAACTAGTCTATTCTTACTGTAACTCTACTGGTCACATGAGTGTCATAGTTAAGAACATAGGGACTTCAAATATCACTACTACTGATATAGATTTCATAGTGGATGGAAGTAGTAAGAGCTGTAGTAATACAGGGGAATGGACTGGAGATATAGGTTCAGGAGATGCAAAATCTTGTGTAATCTCGCTTGGGAGCGGAGCTACCGGTTATCATGATCTTACAGTAGTAGGACCTTCAAACGCGATAAGTGCAAAAGTAGAGTGTAGATAACCCGATGAAAAGAATGTCAAGAGGTATCTCTTCGATAATAGCGATTATTCTACTTTTGGTAATAACGATTGCTTTAGCTGGGACTGTTTACATTTTTATAACTGGTGCTATTACAAGCAAGATGTCAAAGGTTGTTTCCCTTTCTTATGCTTCTTGTTTCGATCACAACATAACTCTTGCTATAAGAAACGATGGAACGGAAAACATCACGGTTACTTCGGGCTCGGGAGACATTAAAATCCTTATCGATAATGAGGATAAAACACAGTATTTTAATGATACGAAAACTAATACCAATACTTACTCAATAGCCCCTAATCATATAATCATCCTGCTTAGCGATAATAATGGAGCTGGATATGCTACAGGTAACCATCAAGTCCTTATCGTTTCCTCCAGCAATGCAGTCAGTCAAACAGTAAGATGTGAATGATTAAATTAATCTCTTAGTTTAATCAATTATTTATCATGAAAGGGATTTCGACGATAATCGCAACCATACTACTCCTAGTAATGACTGTAGGCTTGGCTGGAAGTGCTTACATTTTCATCTCAGGCATGCTTACGAGTAAGATGTCTAAAGTGGTATCAATCCTAGGATCTTCTTGTAACGGAACTCACATAACTTTAGTAGTTTCAAACGATGGGAGTGAAACCATAGGAGCAGATGAAATAAAAATATACGTAGACAACCAATACGTAGGAAGTTTTGGGAAATCTATAAGTCCTCACAATTCAGAAGTTAATTCAACCATACCCTCAGGAGGAACTGGTTCAAGGAACGTTTTGATAATTTCACCGAGTAATCAAGATTCAACAAACGTTTGGTGTTGATATGAAAGGACAAACACAGTTAGTTTCGGTGATAATGGTAATCCTCATAGCTTTAGCTATCTTAGCTCTAGTTCTTCCTTGGGCGATGAACATGATCCAGAAGAAAAAAGATATGAAAAGTTTGGACGACGTCTACAATTTTTTTCAAACTTTAGACAAAACTATAAGGGATATTGCCAAGAATGGAGGAGAAGAAACCTTAAACCTGAAGACTACCGGAATCATTGAAGTTTACTCTGATTCGTATTCTTCGCCCCTCAACAACAGTATAATGTTCACTTTCTACAGCAAAGTTTCTAACATCGCAACTGGTGTTGGAGAGATTCCACTCAATACTCCGAATACAAACGAAACTGCAACTTTGGGCATCGATTCTCCTTCAGTCATCTTCGGTAACGCAACGATGATGGATGACCGAATAAGAATCAGTTATAGGCTCTGGTATCGAACTTTAAACGATTCTTTGGGACATGCTTATAAAATAGTTTTAAACACTACTAACGATTACCAGAATACTACGACAGGCTTTCTGAGAATTCAAAGACTAGGTTCAGAAACGATAGGTGACTTGACTATAACGAAAATAAATATAATAGTTTGATTTCTATTCGAGGAGAATTATTTTCATATACTCGGAAAATCATATATTTTTTGAAACCATGAAAAAAGCTCAGAGTTTTGTCATCGAGTTCATTCTTTTCTTCATGATATCTTTCAGCCTTTTCGCTACTATAAGTTATAATTTCTACCAGCAGAACGAGTACTTCAAAAAAAAAGTTGGAACTGAAACAGCAGAGCTCGTCAACGATTTAATCTCTACGAACATAGTCAGAGGGATAAGTTGTAAAGCTTGCGATGAAGAAACTATTTCTGAGGACATACCTTCAAGAATAGGAGGTTTTTTCTATAAGGTTCAACTCAATAACGATGGCTTAAACACGAGTTTATACTTAGGGAAAGCATCCTTTAAACAGATGTCTTTATTCAATCTCAATGAAAGTTTTTCTCTTTCAGGTGAAACAACTAGCGAAAATAAAAGAGTAAGAATCAAAATTAATAATACGGGAATAGAGGTTGAATAGATGCTTTCCGGAAGACAAATATTCAGACTGTTAGTA
>CAZQBB010000026.1:0-7141 GCA_964591915.1 uncultured archaeon | reverse complement strand
TATTGAAGTGAATCGATTAGAAAGAAGATAATCTATATGCCATCTTTTTTTCTTTTTTTCCTTGAAATGTCTCTTCAACCTATTCTCTAGGTTTACACTCCTTCCCATTGCAGACCCAACATAAGAATAATAACCTCTTGGAAAGCAAATCGAACCTAATTTTCCGATTTTTATCTTCACATCTTTCTTCAAGTTCAGGATCAAGATATAACTTCCTCTCATACTAGATCAACTACTTTTTCTAAACATTTTTCACAGTAAGCTCTGAGTAATTCTTCAGAATAAGGAATCTGTATTGAAATTCTTGTGTTGAATTTTCTTGCTATTTTTTCTATCGCTTCTTTTCTTCCGATATCTGCTCTGTTCAGAACGATTTCAGTGTTTATTCCAAGTTTCTTTGTAAGCTCAAGGATCAAAGAAAGATCATGCGCACCCAAAGGAGTAGGTTCAGTAACTGCATAAGCTTTTTCCACATTAAGTAAAGCTTGAATCACATTACAATGAGTTCCTGGAGCAGTATCGATTATCAGGAAATCAGTATTCTTCTTTTCCGCAAACTTTATTGCCATCCTCTTCACTTCAAAAACTATCGGTCCAGTTTCAGTAACTCCAGGTCTTGATCTTCCAGTAATCAGCCATAAATTCTTCTTGATTTTGTTGATGAAAATCTCCCCAGACTTCTCTTTCTTAGTTTTTATCGCATTATAAGGACATGCTACAATACAAGCTCCACAAGCATTACATAAATCATGAAGAAATACAGGGTAATTATTCTTAATCCAGAAAATTGCATGCTCTTTACATGTTCTCGAACATAACCCACATTTCATACATTTCTTTTTATCTAAAACTGGATATTCTTGATAGATGAATTCTGGTTTTTTAAGTTCTTGGTTCAACAGCAAATGATCATTAGGACATTCCACATCACAATCGCAAAGAACTACTTTCTTATTTTTTGATAATTTAAAAGCTAGAAGGATGGCAAAGGTTGATTTTCCTGTTCCTCCCTTTCCTCCAGTGCTCGCTATGATTTCCATAGAATCATTTTTCTTTCTTTTCCTTGAACTCAAACGTAACTTTAACTCTCTTTCCAACATTTTTAGCTAGAAAATCACCTAAAGTTCCCTTATCATCTTTAAAGCCAAGATGCTCGAATTTTTTACCGTTTATTTCAACTATTTCCGAGAATATTATCCCATGAAAAGATTTTTTCATGTTTTTCCCAATTTTCATGAATCTCTAATATTTCTTTTAATCCATGCTCTTACTACTTGTTCCGGCATTGCTCCTATGAACTCATCTACTACTTTTCCATCTTTAAAAAGTTTAACTGAAGGTATACTCATGATAGAGTATGCTTGACTTATCGATCTACTTTTATCTACATTAATTTTAGCTAAAATAAACTTACCTTTGTACTCTTCTGCTATTCTTTCAAGAATAGGACTAAGTATTAAACAGGGTCCACACCAAGGAGCCCAAAAATCCACTATAACTGGAACTCTTTTTGACTGCTCTATTACTTTTTCTTGAAAACTCTCATCGTTGACTTCTATTTTTATGATTTTTGAAGCACGGATTCTTTCTAACATTTTTCTTAATTTTTCGTTCTTTATTTTTTCTAATTCTCCCATCGTATCACAAAGTTTTTCTTTAAGCCATAATAATTTAACCAACTACTATTTTAATCTTTTTCTTTTTAATTTTACTCAGCATAATCTCTAACATCTTAATATTATTTTTTATAAGAGTTTGTAATTCATTTCTTTCTTTTCTCAAGTCTTTTTTTCTCTTCTGAATTTTTTTGAACTCTTTTTCTATCCTCTCTTTCTCTTCTCCAATTTTGCTGAGAATCTCTCTCTTCTTTGAGAGAATATTTCCTTTTTCTTCTTCAAGGAGTTTCTTTTCTTTTATTAGATTTTTTAGTTTGTTCATCTCATTGTTCAATCTATTCTCAGCAAAACTCAGGAACCTATTTAATTTTTCACTTTCTTTCTCTGTAAGTTCATATCGTACTTTTTCTAATTCTTTTATCATTTTCCAAAAGTTTTCATTGATATTATCAAGAGGGTTCTCTACAAAAGTTTTGAAAAAACTGAAGAGTTTTTTATCAGTCGAGTGAAGGATTTTGCTAATTTCTCTCCTTCCATGTAGAAGGTTTATTTTAAGGGAAGAATTTATTATTTCAATCTCCTTCTCAACAGATGAGAGTTTATCGTTTATCTTAATAATCTCTTTTTCATCGATTGATTCAACTTGAAACTCTTCCTTTTCTCTTAATAGTTTTTCTACTTGTTCTTCTTCTCTTTCTACTTCCTCGATCTTCTTCTCAATCTTTTCGATTCTCTTTTTTATTTCTTTTGTCTCTTCATACTTCTTTAGGGCATTTTCGAAATGATTAACTACACTATACTCTGAATATCTTTTCTCTAGAATTTTCTTCAAATCATCCAAGCTTTCTAAGAAAGAATTCAATAACTGTATGGTTTTTTCTCCATTTTCGTAATTCAACGCTTCATGTTGAATTTTCCTCGGAATTTTTACTATTTTTTCAACAATGTAAAAGGTTGATGTATAAAATCTTTGAAGAGAAGAAGCACTGAATTCACCTGGTTTTTCTATTTTTTCTAAGTTCTTCTTTATGAGTGGAGAAAATTTATTTTCACCTTTATTTTCTAAATTTTCGATCGCTTTTTTGACTCTATCTAATTTATCGATAGAATGATCGTAGGTATTCTTCAACTTATTGTAATAATTTGAAATTTTCCTTTCATCCTTCAAACCTTCTATGAAGTCTCCAATCTTCCAAAATTTAATAATTTCACTTTCTCTTTCTTTTTTTGATAAAGAAGGGAGTTTAATCGTTATTCTTATTCTTGACATTCTTTCATCAAACTCTTTAATCTTTCTTCAAGTTTCTCAACATTATATTTTCCGGTTATCCTTTCTTTTACCTCACCACTACAAAAAAACAAGAGTGTAGGAATAGATTTTACGTTGAGTAAATTCGCAATTGCTTTATTTTTCTCTATATCACACTTCAGAAACTTTATCTTTCCCTCATATTTTTTTGATAATTCTTTGAAAGTAGGAGCGAATGTTAAGCATGGACGACACCAACGAGCCCAAAAATCAACTACTACTGGTATCTCAGAATAGATGACTTCGTCCTCGAAATTGTCTTCATCTATGTGAAGTATCATTGAATAACCGAACTAAATTTTTACATCTTTATAGATATGTTCAGTGTTAGTTTCTTTATTTTTAAGGTTCTTATTCCTCTCTTTTTGACGATTAATTTTTCATACTATTGAAAATAGAGTAACTATCTTCCTCTTGTCATCATCATTCCACACTTGGGACATTTTATTGTATAACAAGGCACTCCAGCCTGATGCGGCATTCTATAGCCACAGTTTGGACAAACACATTCACCGGAAGGTCCTAATCCAAATCCGCCCATCCTTCCCCTGCCTCGACCAGTTCCTCTCCTACCTTGTCCCATGTTTCCTTGACCGAATGGCATGTTTTCACCTCCTTAACCTCCATGCATTGGACTACCACACCTTGGACATTTCACTGCATAACAAGGAATAGCTAAAGGTTTTTCCATAGTATAGCCACAATTTGGACAAACACATCTCTTAAATGTTCCGATCCCTTTCTTCATGTTGTTCATTCTGTTTTTAATTTTTAATAAATCCTATCTTCCCCACCACGGTCCCTTTCCTCTTCTTCCCCATCTTCTTTCTATAGTCTCTTCTTCTTTTCTCGTTGGTTTTTCCAGCTTATTCAGTTTTCCATCGAAAAAATCGTCTATAATTTCTTTAACAGTTTTTCCTTCAGTTTTATAGATTTCTACAAGATTATCCCTCAAGGTGTGAAATGATATTTCTCCTATCTCTTTGGTTAAGACTGTATCGATCTTCTCTTTCAACAAAAAATTCACAACAGACAAACCAGCTTTAACTCTCTCTAACATGAAAGGGTTTGATTTTACGTAAAAAGCTTCTATCTTTTTCTTTTCTTTATCCAGAATAGCAAAAAGAAAATTCTTCGCTCTCCCAAAATGTTCCATCAAAGGAGAGCTCAATCCTTTATCTAAAGCTATCGGGATAGCTACTTTTATTATTTTCTTCTCGTGCGGTTCTATATGAATCGTAAAAGAATCGACTTCTTCTACTTCATCAGCTATCTTCTTCTCTATATGATCAGCTATCTCATGAGCCTTCTCAACGTTTATTCCTTTTTTGACTTTTACTTTAACTTCACCGAAGATGAAAGGACCAGATTTTCTTAATTTCAAACCTCTGAATTCTTCAACTCCTTGAATTGAACTAATCGTTCTTTCGATTTTCTTAACAAGATCTTCACTGGGCGTTATATCCATCAAGGCAAAAATAGAATCTTTCATCGAAAAAATCCCTACTTTCAAGACCATTATAGAAATAGCGATGGTGAATATACCTTCAACATATGGAACCTGGTAGATGCTTAGCAAAATACCAATAAAGACTATTATAGATGAAAAAACATCGAGTAGCTTCTCTTTGGAGCTCACTACTAACGATTGAGCGTTTATTCTTTTCCCGATTCTCGATAAATAATTAGCTAAGAAATAAGAGGTTATTATCGAAATCAGTGCAACGAGCAAACAATAGAATGGTAAGGATAATACTGAAATAGAAAAGAGTTTAAAGTATCCTTCTTTTAGCAATTCAACAGCTCCGAGTAAGATGAAGATTGAAATGAAAAGAGTTGCTATGTTCTCTGACTTGTAAAAACCATAAGGGAATTTTTCTGTCGGTTTTTTTTGAGAAATCCTTAATCCAAACCATGAAGTAAGCATAACAACAAAGTCAGCAAAGCTGTGCAAAGCATCAGAAATTAAAATCAAACTTCCAGAAAACAATCCAATTAAAACTTTAAGGAGAGCTAAGACTAGAATTACAGATCCACTAATCCCAGCAGCTTTCTCTCCTTCTTTTAATTTCTCTATCTTTGATCTCATTTTCATCTAAAACATAATAGCTCCTTTTGGACAAGCTTGTACACATAATCCACATCGTCTGCAACGCTCAGGATGAACGACTTTCAATTTTCCGTTGATGATTTCAAGTACTCCAAAAGGGCATGCTTTTACGCATTCTCCACAACCAACGCATTTACTTTCGTCTACTCTCGGTCCAGTGGTTAAAGACGAAGTTGATGTTTGAGCTCTGCCTCCTCTCCATCCTCTTCCAATTCTTGCTCCAGAACCCCTATCCAATCGATGAATGAATTGAGCTGGTGCGTCACAGAAAGGACACTTCATCGGCTTCGGCATCCCTCTTGGCACTTCTATTATTCTTCCGCAAGCGAAGCATTTGAATTTTTTCGTCACATTCACTTCTTCTCTAACTCCTTTATCTTTTTCTCTAAGTACTTTATCCTTTCTTCGATCATTTTCTTCTCTAACTCAAGCATTTTCTTCTCGAACTCTATATCTAGCTTACTAGGTTTTACTTGGTATAAGGGTTGAGTTGAAACAGTTGGAAGTCGTACTGAAGAACTTTGTGGAGTAGTTTGATCTCTCAGATAATTCTCTATTGCATCTTTAACTTTCATCCCTTGAAAGCCAGTCACTACTTGAATTCCTGCCTGGCTTAAGACCATGGACGCATTTGGTCCTATACTTCCTGTAATTATCACGTTAACTCCTTTGTTAGCTGCAAACTGAGCCGCTTGAATCCCTACACCTCCAAACCCACTTGCAGCAGTATTCGTTTCAACTTCCGTCTTCTTTATTTCCTTTCCTTCTACTTCGACTATAGTAAAACTTGGTGCTCTAGCAAAAACTGGGGAAACTATATCATCCAATCCTCCATTACCTTGAGTTGGTATTAATATTTTCATCTTCTCTCCTCCAATTCTTTCAATCTTTTTTCGATGTCTTTAAGTTCTTGTTCTAATATTTGCTTTTCTTGTTTTAAAGCCTCTATTTCATTAATTGGTTGAGTTGGGATTGTTTGAGTACTTGGTTGTGAAGTTAGCATCGGACCTTGGGGAGTCCATTGAACTGGACCATACATTCCTGTCCACCACCATCTTGGAAGCCAAGGAAACCATCTGCATCTCCAGAACCAATTGTATGCTGGCCAAGTTGCGTATCTATAAGGATATCCATAACCATAAGCTGGGTATCCATAACTGAATCTAGCCCATCCTGGCAATCCAGTTAACCAAAACATCCACCTGAAACCTCTACCTCCCCATCCCCATGGCATCTTCATCACCTCCATTTTTATTCAACAATTCCAATATCATAAAATCCGACTTCTTTCGATGACTTTTTATAAATTCTAATTACACCATCCTCTTCTTCGATCCTGATTTTTCCTTTAAAGAAGCATCCTAGATTTTGATAAAAATATCTTCTAAGTAGATCTATTTTCATTTTTTCAAACGATTCTTTTGCTTCTTTTAGTTTATTCATTTTTCCTCACTAATTTTGTGATATTGCACGTAATAATTATGTGCAATAGCAAATATTTAAATCTTTCGTCGCCAATTATTTATCATGCCTAGATGGAGATGGGGTTGTAGAAGAAGAGGACCAGGAAGGCCTTTCAATCCTCTTTTTCTCTCTTTCACACCAACTGTGAAGGAATTCATTCCTCATCCATGTTTAAATCCTCAACCGATAGAATTAACTTATCCGGAATTTGATGCTTTCAAACTTGTGGATTTTGATGGATTAACTCAAGAAGAAGCTGCAAAGAAAATGAAAACATCTAGGGGAACTGTATGGAGATTAGTTCAATCTGCAAGAAAGAAGATTGCTCAGGCTTTGAAAGAATCCCGACCATTAATCATAGCACCAAAAGGTGAAGTCGAAAAAATCTAAATTCTTCTCGTAAAAATTAAAGATGTCAAAAGAATGGAGTGATAAAATGAATGAAAGAATAGCATTCGCAAGTGATGAAGATAAGGGATTAGATAGTCAGTTAGCGTTTCACTTCGGAAGATGTAGATATTACGTGTTTGTTGACATTGAAAACAAAAAAATTAAAAATGTGGAAGTGAAAGAAAATCCATTCTATACGAGTCATCAACCTGGTGTAGTTCCCCGGTTTATCGCGAATGAAAAGGCTGATGT
>CAZQBB010000025.1:0-7181 GCA_964591915.1 uncultured archaeon | reverse complement strand
TTGTGCAGGTTGGAGTTTAAGACAACTCTTAGCTGAAGGATATAACGGAGTTCCTGGTAAAGTAGAATCCAACCCACCAAAACATCTGAGAAGTGCACTGGGACAGATGGTGAATTTTGTTGGAACGTTACAGCATGAATGGGCTGGAGCACAAGCTTTTTCTTCTTTCGATACTTATCTGGCTCCTTTTGTAAGAAGTGATAAATTAACCTACAAACAAGTCAAACAGGCGATTCAAGAGTTCGTCTTTAACTTAAACATTGGTTCAAGATGGGGATGTCAGACTCCATTCACGAATATCACTCTTGATTGGAGAATCCCTGAGGATTTAAAAGAGGAGCATGTAATACTCGGAGGGAAATTATTGAGTAGTACGTATGAGGATTACCAGGAAGAAGTCAACATGATTAATAGAGCGTTCATGGAAGTGATGAGTGAAGGGGACAGGAATGGGAGAATTTTCACTTTTCCTATACCTACCTATAATATAACTAGAGATTTTGACTGGGATTCAGAGAATTCCAATCTCTTGTTCACTATGACGGGAAAGTATGGATTGCCCTATTTCCAGAATTTTGTAAACAGTGACTTAAGGCCTGGAGATGTGAGAGCTATGTGTTGTAGGTTACAGTTAAACATGAAGGAATTGAGGAAAAAAACTGGTGGTCTGTTCGGTTTTGGTGAATCGACGGGAAGTATAGGAGTTGTTACTATAAACATGCCTAGAATAGGTTATCTTTCAAAGGATGAAACTCAGTTCTTCGAAAGATTGGAAAAAATGATGATTCTGGCCAAAAATTCACTCGAGATAAAGAGAAAAGTTGTGAATAGAAACATGGAAAGGGGCTTATTACCCTATACAAAAAGGTACTTGGGACACTTGAATCATCATTTTTCAACGATAGGTTTAGTTGGAATGAACGAAGCATGTCTAAATTTCTTAGGAGAAAGTATAGGAACAAAACATGGTAAGGAGTTTGCGATAAAAGTTTTGAAGTTCATGAGAAAAAAACTAGTCGAATTCCAAGAAGAAACCGGTCACATCTACAACTTGGAAGCAACTCCTGCGGAAGGAACTTCTTATAGGTTAGCTAGAATCGACAAGAAAAAATACCCGAACATAATCACATCTGGGAAAACAGCTCCCTATTATACCAACTCTACTCACTTACCAGTTAACTATACAGATGATATTTTCGAAGCATTAAAACATCAGGATGATCTTCAAGTTTTATACACAGGAGGAACAGTATTCCACGGATACATAGGTGAAAGGATTGAATCTGGAGAAAGTTGTGCCTTACTAGTTAAAAGGATCGCACATAATTTCAGACTTCCATACTTCACGATAACTCCTACTTTTAGCATATGTCCTGTTCATGGATACATAAGTGGAGAGCATTTCACGTGTCCATTCCCGCACACAAAGGAACAATTACGGAAATATGGAATTAAGGTAGGTGGTTGATATGAGAAAGAAAAAAGAAAAGATTGTTATACCGTGCGAGGTTTACTCTAGAGTCGTAGGTTATTACAGACCTGTTCAGTCCTGGAACCTTGGAAAACAAGAAGAATTCAAAGAAAGAAAAGAATTTGTAGTCAAGTAATTTTTTAGCTTTTTGTTGAGAGTATGTTGATAAAGGGGTTTCAAAGAGTATCTTTGATAGAGTATCCTGGAAAAATAGTTTCTATAGTGTTCGTTGGTGGTTGTAATTTCAGATGTCATTATTGCTACAATACAGATTTAGTCCTGAATTATAGATCTTTACCAGATATACCTGAGGATGATATAATCGATTTCATGGAATCAAGGAAAGGTCTTCTGGATGGAGTAGCTATAACAGGAGGAGAGCCAACTCTTTGTAAAGATCTACCAGAATTTGCGAGAAAAATAAAGAACATGGATTTTTTGGTTATGATAGAGACTAATGGTTCCAATCCAAGAATGATAAAGGAACTTATAGACAAAAAGTTAGTAGATTATATCGCTATGGATATAAAGGCTCCTCTGGAGAAATACGATGAAGTTGCTGGAGTGAAAGTAAACAGGAAAAAGATACAAGAAAGCATTGACGTTATTAAGAATAGTGGTGTAGATTATGAATTCAGGACCACAGTAGTCCCAAGATTCTTCAAGAGGGATGATGCTCTTGCCATAGGAAAATGGCTGAAAGGATCAAAGCGTTATTTCCTTCAACAGTTCAGACCTGGAAAGACTTTGGATAAAAAGTTGAAGAGAATGAAACCTTATCCTCCTGAGAAGTTAAAAGAGTTCGCTGAACTGGTAAAACCATTCTTTGAGTATGTTGGAACAAGAGGAATTTGACTTAAGAAATAATTTATAAAATTTTGTTCATTCTGATTTATTTTTTCTCAATATATGTAAGCTTAAATATTCTTTCAAAATCTTTAAAGAATATGTCATCCGAAAAATACAAGAGCAAGATAAAGATGAAGGAAATGAAATACGAAGACTGGATAGCAAATCCTTTGACTATCCCTTCGTACAAAGGCGTTGAAGGATGAAGTGATAAACATCGTCAAGAAAGAAGATGTGATGGAAGTACTGAAAAAGTGTCATGACCCTGAGATAGGAATAAGTATAGTTGACTTGGGCCTAGTTTATGATGTTAAAGTTGAAAATGAAAGAGTCGTCATAAAGATGACTTTAACGACACCAGGTTGTCCTATGCATCACTATATGGTCAACGATGTCAAGGAGAAAGTTAAGAGTTTAAAGGGTGTGAAAGAAGTTAGAATTGAGCTTGTCTGGGATCCTCCTTGGACTCCTGAAAGAATGAGTGAGAAAGCGAAGAAGATTTTAGGTTTTGAGTAAAATTTATACTGATGAAAAAACAGAAGATAATGAGGTGATGAAATGGCAAAATTCAAAATAAAACATGATCTAGACGCTTGTATAGGTTGTGGTGCTTGTGCCTCCGTATGTCCAGATAATTGGGAAATGAAAGATGGAAAATCTCATCCAAAAAAAACTGAGTTAAACGATATAGGATGTAATCAAGAAGCAGCCGATGTGTGTCCAGTCGGTGCAATAAAAATAGTGAAATCTGAATAGAACTAACTCTTAGATGAAACAACAATTCCTCTTTTGGTTATTTCGATAGGGTATACATCAGTTCCATGTTTAGTTCTTCTCATCTTCCTTATGATCAAACTTCGAGGGACCATTCCACCACCGAACTCTAAATAATGGAGAACTATCACAGAATCTGCTATGAATTCTTCAACCCCGAAAGTGCTCAATCCTTTAGACTCTTCCGGTATCTCGCAGATCAAAAGACTAGTTGCACCCGAATGCTTTAGTTGTTTAAAGAACTCGGATATTTCCGTTCTCATCCTTGGAGGTTCTAGGGAAGAACAAACTAAAGAAAGAGGGTCGAGAACAAATCTTTCAGCTTTTATCGTCTTTATCCTGTCTATAACTATAGATGGTAATTCTTCTATCTCCCAAGTAGAAAGGTACTCTATTATGCATTTCCTCCTTTGTATGAATGGTTTGAAATCCCAACCGAAGTATTCAACATCCTGAAATATTTCTTCTGGTTCTTGTTCTAGACTTATAAAAACCCCCTTTTCTCCTTTCTGGAGACCGTACCATATGAACTGAAGACCGAAGATAGTTTTTCCTGTCCCTGTGGCACCACTTATGAGGTTTATAGAGTTCTTTACAAAGCCTCCTCCTATCAGTCTATCCAAACCGAAAATTCCAGAGCTAATTCTCTCGATCATGATATGAATTTTCTCTTCGAATTTATTAAACTATAGGAATCAAATTATTTTGATGTTTGAATTTTTCATATTTTTGAGGAAGAGTTCGTAGACTGGAAGTGTTATCTTACTCTTGAACTCATTCTCAAGCCCAAGAATTTCTTCGAAGTTGCTAGTCTTCAGTATCTTCTTTAGTATATCCTTACCGTTTTCAATGATTTTCCTAACTGAGTTCGGGTCTTTCTTCGAGTATCTAGAAGAAACAAGAGAAAGTATCTTATCTATGTTGCCAGTGATTATAGCCTTGTAACCATCGAAGAATTTTCTCTGTGTCCTGAATGCATTGAGCTCTCTTTTTACTAACACTAGATTATTCTTCAAGTCCTTATCTTCTCCTCTCAAGATTAATCCATCGCAATAGCCCAACAAGAATCTTTTTGTATCGAATAGCTCTTGAGTTGTTATGCAAAGACTAATGGGTTTCATATCATTAAGGGTTAGAGGCATGAGTATCACTAATTAAATGTTGATCTGAAATAATAAATAGGTGTCAGGATAATGAGACAACCGATAGTTTCACTGTTGGGTCATGTAGATCACGGAAAAACTCTTCTCTTAGACTCGATCAGGGGTACGACTGTTCAAGTAGGAGAAGCAGGAGGAATAACTCAGCATATAGGAGCTTCTTTCATTCCTCTCGATGTCATTAAGAGGTTTTGTGGCCCGTTACTCGAAAAATTCAAGATAAAAATCATCATTCCTGGATTACTGTTCATAGATACTCCTGGTCACGAAGCGTTTACAACTTTGAGAAGAAGAGGTGGTTCAGTTGCTGATTTAGCTATTTTAGTCATAGACATAAATGAAGGTTTTCAACCACAGACGGATGAGTCCCTAGAATTCTTAAAACAATTCAAGACTCCTTTCTTAGTTGCGGGCACAAAGATCGATTTAATCCCTGGTTGGTATCCTCATAAGAATGAGTGTTTTTTGGATAGTTTTAACAAGCAAAGTGAGAGTGTCCAAGAAGAGTTGGAAAAAAAAGTTTATACTCTAGTTTCTCAAATGTCTCAAAGAGGGTTTGAGGGGGAGAGGTTTGACAGGGTCACAGATTTTAAGAAACAAGTTGCCATAGTTCCATGTTCGGGAAAAACTGGAGAAGGAGTTCCAGAATTATTGATGATGTTAGCTGGTCTATCTCAGGCTTTCTTAAAAGAAAGGTTAAAATTGTCAGAAAAGGCGAGAGGAACTATCTTAGAAGTCAAAGAAGTTAAGGGGTTGGGAACTACTATAGACGTGATAATCTATGATGGAATAGTTAAGCATGGTGATTATCTCGTTATAGGAGGAAAAGAACCAATAGTTACAAAGATCAAAGCTTTGTTGAGACCTCCTGCTTTGAGAGAGTTAAGGGTTGAGAAAAGGTTTGAATCAGTCAAAGAAGTTCATGCTGCCGCTGGAATCAAGATATCTGCTTCAAATCTTGAGAAGGTAATTCCTGGAAGCCCTGTTAGGTTCGTTTCAAAAGAAGAGGAAATTGAAGAAGTAAAAAAAGAAGTACAGAGAGAAATCGAAGAAGTCGAGTTCGAGAGAGAAGGTGAAGGAATAATAGCGAAAGCAGATACTCTAGGAAGCTTAGAAGCATTGATCAAGATGTTAAAATCGAATGGAATTCCGATAAAGAAAGCTGAAGTAGGAAATGTAACTAAGGATGATATCTCTGAGATAGACCCTGTTAAGGATGAATTAAAAAGAGTTATCCTGGCCTTTAACGTTAAAGTTTTACCAGAGGCAGAAAAATTAGCCTTTGATCACAAGATCAAGATATTCGAGAACAACATAATCTATCGTCTGATAGAGGATTACCAGGAATGGTGTGGGAAAGAAAAGGAAAGAAAAGAGTTAGAAAAGTTAGAGAAAGTTGTTAGACCATGCAAGTTAAGAATTTTACCTGGATTTGTGTTCAGAAAAAGAAAGCCAGCTATTTTTGGAGTTGAAGTCTTAGCTGGAGTTTTGAAGCCAGATACCCCGATGCAAAAGGAAGATGGAAAAGATGTCGGAAGAATTAAAAAGATCGAGAAGGAAGGAAAAACTATTGCTCTTGCTAAGCCAGGAGATAAGGTTGCTGTTTCTATGGATGAACCAACGATAGGAAGACAGATCAATGAAGGAGATATTCTTGTTTCTGTTATTACTCCGAGAAGTTTAAAATTTCTGAAAGAAGTTTGGGACAGGTTACAAGATGATGAAAAGGAATTGTTGAAAGAATGGAAATTAGTCTAAGTTCTTCTTCATTTTTAATTTTCCTTTTTAATACCTCATAAGATTCTTTAACTTTCCGAGATAAGTTCCGTCTAATAGATACAATTCAGCATTACTCATATCGATGATCTCATTCTTCATCAAAGGTCCAAGCAATTTATCGTTCACTCTCTTAACGTTAACAGGAGTTCCTCCTAGTAAGCGATTGAAAGCTGGCACTATTATCACTTCTAATTTACCAGTTTTTTTAACTTTGTATCTTTCTTTAATCTTCTCTTTATCGATTTTCCCTTTAACCCATACTTGCTCAAGAATTCTATAACCAAATTTGTCTTTAAATTGAACCATAGGATGAGCATGTCCGAGTATCAAATAATCACAAGTTAAGAGTTTTTTTGAAGGCCAAGCGTGGCCATGAATGAAACCAAAATCTTTAATCCTGAATCCTTTTGAAGTGTGAATTTTCACTCTTGAAGGAATGATCTCTTCGATTCGATCATCATGGTTCCCCTTACATACTATAACTTTTACTTTAGATGATAAGTGCTCGAATAATTTTGGAATATCCTTAATTTCTTGCCAGGAGATTCCTGGAACTTTATGCTTAATATCCCCTAAAATCACAAGAGTGGAAGCTCTTGTAAGATTGAGTAAATGATCTATGTCATCTTTTATTTTTTCTATTGGGGATGGAATATTAATGCCAGATTTTGATAACTCGTACTTCAGTCCTATGTGTAAATCAGCAATTACCAACGCTTTAATCTTTTGAATGAACAAAGCTGGAAAATTTTTTATGAACTTCATTCTATCAAATTTAGTATTTTCTCTTGATTTTTGGTTTTTTCATCACAACTCTACTCCAAAAAATTCTTTAACTTAAGATTTAAATTAACCATAATAAGCATTCAAGTGAGAAGATGAAAAGCATAGGAACAGTCATCTCGACTTTTGAAGGACCCTCAACTCATCAATTCAATTTTGTGATAAAGGAAGAACCTGAAAGAATACCAGTACATAAAGGACAGTTCGTTCAACTTAAAACGGAAGAAGGAATATTAATCGGAAGGGTCGATGAGATAATAAAAACTAACAGGTATTTCATGCAAGCTGAAGCAGTAAGAGAATATGAAAAATCTGGAAAGCCTTTATTTGACATGTTTCCTGTTGATAGGTGGGAATACTTGATT
>CAZQBB010000024.1:0-7400 GCA_964591915.1 uncultured archaeon | reverse complement strand
TAAGGGACAGGATTTCTCCAAGTCTCTTAAGTCTCGCATCTGAGTTTCGCATTCTTGATCCTGCGCCTTTGACCAGACTTGGCTACCCCTGCTTTCATTTAGATATATAGGAAAAGTTATTTTAATTTTCTTAAATCACGCATGAATTCATTCAATTTATCAGAGAGTATTTCTATGGATTTCAAAACAATTTCTTCAGGTTTTAAACCACATGCCCTTTCAACTTTAAAAACAAACTTACTCCCGTCAGGTTCAACTTTTATGGCACCATTTGAGAATTCTACACATTGCATACAAAGATTGCATTCAAGTAAATTCTTAACTATCAATTTTTTGTTTTTGTATTCGAACACGTGCTTTGGACATCTTTCAGCATATTCCTTTGAATTCCCACCTTTTCCTACTATTATCTTTGGGAGATTTTTATAACCTACTACAGCTCCTTGCCATTTTGCATGCTCTTTTCCAAAACCTAATTGAGCTGTTGCTTCCAATTCTAATTCTTGTCCATCCATTAACTCTACGATAGGAATCTTCTCATAAACTGGTTTAACTCTTTTATCAGAAGATATAAGATCTCCTGAATAAACTGTGCAAGGTCCTTTCTTCTTTAGTGTTAAAGTAACTTGACAGTGTACACAACCTTTTCCTCCACATTTACACTCACTCTTCAGATTATAAAATTTGGGGTCAAAAGTTAATGGAATTTGGCCTAGTCTACTAGCTATGATTTCATCCCATAGAGGTGAATCATTCTTGATAAAATCGACCCATTCAATCGCCATAGTAGGGATTTCAGAAATCATTATTCTTCTTAATTCTCCTGCAAGGGAAGAATTGATACCTTCAACTAAGAATTTAATCTTTTCTTCATCTTTTTTGAGTATCTTCACTTCCATTAAAACACTTAATATTTTTTAAACATTTAACTTTAGACTCTTCTTCCTCTTCTCCCTCCAGGTCTCTTTGTTCCATCATGTGGAATTGGAGTAACATCTTCAATCATGCCTATCTTCAAACCACTCCTAGCTAAAGCTCTTATCGCAGGTTGTGCTCCTGGTCCTGGCGCTTTCTTATGATGCCCACCTTTTCCCCTAACTTTTATGTGGACTCCCGTTATACCCTTTGCTAAAGCATCCTCTGCTGCTCTTCTTGCTGCTAGCATCGCAGGAAATGGACTACCCTCTTCTCTATCCTTATCTGTCATCATACCACCAGAATATCTTGCGATAGTCTCTGCTCCCGTTATGTCTGTTATGTGAACTATTGTATCATTCACTGTGGAAAAGATATGAGCGATACCCCAAGTATCCTTTTCTTTCTTTTTTTCCTCCATTCTATTCCCTCTTCGATTTTATGATTTTTGGTGGCGTTCCATAAAAAGATACTTTATTCTCTAATTCTCTTGTTACAAAAAAACTAGGGTATATCGTTTTTCTTCCATCCACAGCAATATGACCATGAGTTATGAGTTGTCTTGCTTGTTTTGGTGTGTTTGCCAACTTCTTCTTGAAAACGATTGTCTGTAACCTTCTCTCTAGTAAATCTTCCACTGTTAGACTCAATACATCATCTAAACTTGCATTCTTTTCTAATAAACCCATCCTATAAAGTTTATCTAGTAGAATCTTCTCTTGCTCTTTATCCTTCTTTGCTGCCAAATCTCTGGCTCTTCTCCTGAATGATCTAAGGATTGATTCAGCTTTCCATATCTCTCTTTTTCTTCTTAAACCAAAATTTTTCTTCAATTCTTTCTCTCTTTCTATTCGTTCCTTATCCCATGGTTTTCTTGGTTTTTTGAATTTTTTCTTCAATCTTCTCATTTACTCGCCTTTTTTGGTTGTGTTTTCTTCCTCACTACACCGACTGTTCTTCCTTTCCTGAACGAGCTTCTTGTTTTTTGTCCTCTCACTGGTAAGCCAAACATATGTCTCACCCCTTTGTAAGACCTTATGTTTATCATCCTTTTGATGTCTTGTTTTTGAGTGAAGATTAAATCCCCTCCTATTAAATGCATGTCCTCTCCAGTCTCGAAATCCTTTCTCCTGTTGAACATCCAAGAAGGAATCCCGAACTTTGATGGATTTCTTAGAGTTTCTTCAATCTTCTCTATTTCTTTCTCACTCAGAGTACCGATTTTTCTATTTCTATCAAGATTATGAACTCTACAAACAGCATTTGCCAAGCTTATTCCGACGCCTTTTATCTTAGTTAAAGATACGAGTAATTGCTCTTCACCCTTTAAATCAGTCCCTGCTATCCTTACGATTCCTTTTATCTCTTCTGCCATGTTAACACAGTGTTGTTTTTTTGAACATAAAAACTTTTAAAAATATTCTTCATGGACCGGCGGGGATTTGAACCCCGAGCTTGTGGATTGACTTCTCCACCATGCCTTCACCAAAGTTAAGGTGGCGATCTACCGTTGATCTACCGGCCCAACCTAAATAATTCTTCTATGTTATCACAGGCTGGTTTAACATGGCATCCTTTGCAAACTCTCACTTTTGCATTGGGTAATCTACTTCTTGAGGGAATGTTCTTTCTCTTTGATGTCCTCTCTAATTCTTTTTTGTAGAATATAAATTCTTTTTTCATGTTTTTAGCTATTTTAACTTTAACGACAGAGCTTGCCTGGAAATAGATAAGGTAGCATTTCTCTATTTTTGACCTCAGAAAATCCTCGACAAGCAGTGCTTCTCCTATATTCTGAAGAAGATGTTCCTTTTTTATCCCTTTTTTATCTATTCTTCCAAACTTAACATCAATAGGCACGAATTCTTTACCATCGCTTGCAATTATGTCTGGTGTGCCTATCAAACCTCTTTTTATAGAAACTAAAGTTCTTTCTGAGACTAAAAAATTGAAATTTTCTTCCTCTATCAATCGATACAACTTAATGAGGAACTCTCTGATATCTTTTTCATCGATCGTTATTTTTCCTCTAAATTTATTAATCGCTAGTTTAGGTATTTCTAAAATAAGTTCTTCAACTCTTCTTCTCGTTAGGTTATTTATGAACATTTGGACTGCTAAATGCAATGCCTCACCATCCCATATTTTACCTTTCTCCTTCTTGAACTGTCTTGACATTACTACTTTTTCTAGATAAAATCTTCTAGGACATTGGTAAAATTTAGCTACCTCCAGAGGAGTCACGAAAATTTTTCTCTTCCTTAATATCTCATTCACAACTTCTTTTATCAAATCCTCTGACGTTTCCCTTTCTATTGGTTCTTTAATGAATAAAAAACCATACTTTCCTCTAACTAACCCTAACTCTTGAAGTTTTGATAATAAGATGAAAAAATAATCCGATGACGAAACTTTTTTTCTTAGTAATTCTACCAAAAGACTTTTGATTAAGACTTTCTCGTTCTGATGATCATTCAGAATTCTTATAATCCTACTCAATTCTCTAGGATTGACTTCTATTCGAATCCTCATCAAAAAGACCAGTTATCTTGATTTTCTAAAGATTTCGGTCCATTTCTCTTTTTTAGGATCTCTTCCCATCTTGTAGTTTTTCTCGCACTTTCTTGAACAGAAATATCTTATAGCACCACTTTTCAAAACCAACATCTTTCCTGTCCCTGGTGCTATCTTCTTCCCACAAAAATAACACTTTACCAATTCTACCTACCTTCCATCCTCCCGGCAGTTTCCATCTCTGTTTCTCTCAGCATAAGTATATCTCCTTCCCTTACTGGTCCAAAAACGTTTCTTGTGAGTATTTTTCCTTTATCCTTTCCTTCAAGAACCCTACACCTTACTCTCATCACTCCTCTGACTCCGCTTCTTTCCAACAATTGAACTACTTCTGCAGGAACTGCATCTTCAGCCATTTAAAATCAACCTTTCTTCAAGGCTTTAACTTTTTTTATTATGTCTTCAAGAAGATCCTTAGCTTCACCTGGTTCTATTATGCATGCTGAGGCTGTCGCAACATTTATTCCTGCTGCTCTTCCCAACTCTTGTTTAGAAGGTACATATACATACTCACATTTCTTTTCTTCACAAAGAGTAGGCAAATGCATCACAATTTCTTTTGGGTCAACATCTTGGGCAATTATAACAAGTTTAGCCTGTCCTCTTTCTATGGCTTTAGTGGTTTCATTCGTCCCTTTTTTAATCTTTCCAGTATTCTTTGCTATCTCTACAGCTTGTAAAATTTTATCAACCAAATCTTTAGGTACTTCAAACTCGGTCATCAAATATCACCTCCAGTCGGATCAATCCTCATTAGATGCTAAACAAAACAAGTATTTATAATTTATAAATCTTATCTGTGAGTGAAATAGAGGATAAATTCTGGTTTTTTTTGATCTACTTTTGCAAATCCAACTCTTTGAATCTGAATTTTATCTCCCACATTAAGCTTCTGAAGCTCTGGTTCCCCCAAACCTTTTTTAAAAGTTCCATCTGGTATCAACATTTTTACTCCAATATTCTCTTCAGAAACCCAGTGGATTTTTGGGAGTTCAATGATTTTTTCTTTACTTATAAACTTGGCTTTTTTATTAAGCTTGATATTAAACAAACCGATAAGACGCACTTCTTTTCTCCTTAACCTTTTAAGATCATCTTTTGAAACAAATATTTTCTTAACGTTAACTGGTATCTCTCTGAAACCCCTTTTAGGAAAATTTGGATGCATACTAACTCTCACTTTTTTTATCGGAGGAGCTCCTTCAACTTCGATCTCAACAGGATCGAAGACACAGAAGTATCTATTACATTTGGGATCCAATAGTTTCCTATTGAAACTTTCTAATGCATCCCAAGTTAAAGTTGATTCAGTCTTTGTGATCCCAGTTGAGATAAGAAATTGTTTTATTGCTTCAGGTTCGAACCCTCTTCTCCTCAGAGCTATCAGTGTTGTTAATCTAGGATCATCCCAACCGAGTAGTTCTTTCTTCTTTATCATCTCTCTTATAACTCTTCCAGAAGAAGGAACTCCTTTCAGGTTGAATCTTGCAATTTCAGTAATAAATGGTGGATCAAATCCAAAACATCTCTGGATGAATTGCTGAAGTTCTTTTCTCATTTCAAATTCTTTTGATCTTATTCTATGAGTTACTCCTTCCCAAGCATCCATTAAAGCAGTCGCAAAATCATAAGTAGGCCAAACTCTATATTTTTTTCCTGTCCTTGGATGAAGATGTTCAATGATCCTCATGATAGTAGGATCTCTCATGGCGGCGTTCTTATGACTCATCGATATCTTGATTCTCAGAGAAGCTTCTCCTTCCTTTAAACTAGAGAACATTTTCTCCCAAAGTTCAAGATTTCTTCCTACTGAATTCTTTCTACATTCACACTCTTTCATCAACCTTCTATTTTTCCTTATATCGTCTTGCTTACAAGTACAAACATAAGCTTTATTTTCCTTTATCAGTTTTTCACTTGCTTTGTAAAATTCTTTCATATGGTTCGAGGCGTAATCTAATTTATCCCACTTTATACCCAACCATTCTAAACCATCGAGAATTGCTTCATAATATTCTTTCTTCGATAGTTCTGGGTTAGTGTCTTCAAATCTTAGCCAAAAAAATCCTTTGTATTTTTTTGCATAAAGATAGTTTATCAGAGCAGCTTTAGCATGCCCTAAATGGGGATACTTACTTGGTTCTGGTGGAAATGCAGTGATAACTTCTCCTGTTTTTGCATTGGGCAATGGTGGTAATTTATATTTCTTTCTCTTTCTCTCCTTTTTTATTTCAATACCAAGTTCCTCTAGTTTTTTTCTTTGCTTTTCAGTACTCAGGGAATTAACTTTTTTCACTATCTCTTTGATCTCAGGAATAAGTTCATTTATCTTATCTCGCAATTCGGGTTTTTCTCCGATAACTTTGTTCAGTACTGCTTGAAAGTTTGCCTTACCATTATGTTGAATCGCATTCAGAAGAGTGTGCTTAAGTATCAAATCTTTCATGATTAAATATTCATTAAAAGAAATAAAAAAAGAAAAAGTTTTTAGATAGACCATTCTGCTATAGGCTTTGATGGTATCCTCAGCGCATCTTCTATGTTAATTCCACTCTCTTCTTTCAATTCTTTTGCTATATTCTGCAAAGGTCTTACTTCTTTAATTGGGACTGGTCGAGGATATTTGTATATTGGTTCGAAGTTTATCAAGAAATCTTTGAAATCCCCTGAAATACTGACTGTTCCTCTTGAGTAATATCTTTGTACTATGAGAGTCAATATACTTCCGTCATCTGCTTCATACTGGAATATTTTCGTTCCTGTTTCCCAGTCATATCTCTCATAGATTTTACTTAACTTGTATAACTCATCGTCTATTATTAAGTAAGTCTGTACACTTCCTTTATACTTTATCATCAAGAACACTACTGGTTCAGTTTCAAGTGTGTTTTTATTTAATGCTACACCTTGAGCTACTGAAACTTCAGGATATCTTGGTCTTATGTAAGGTGGTATTATTCTTGTTCTTTCACTCTCTTGTTGGGCTAAAACAATGCTTGCTACACTCACACTACTAAGCAGAATGGCTACTGTTATTGCAGCTACTTTCTTTTTCATTTCATCACCAAGAAAAAAGTAGAGATTAAACTTTTTCAATAGATATGAAAATTTTGGGTCTTGACCCTAAAATTTAAAAATGTTTAAATTTATTCTAACTAAACGATAATCGTGGATGAAGAATTCAGAGTTTCGAGGAAATTACTCAAAACTTTAACAGCTGATACTAGAGCAAACATACTGAAAGCTCTCGAAGAAAGACCGATGACTGCCTCTGAATTATCACGTAGACTTAATAAACATGTAACTACAATAGCTGAGCATCTACAAAAACTTAGAGAATCTGAATTAGTAGAAAGAATAGAGAGACCAGGAAGAAAATGGGTTTATTACCGACTGGCTAAAGAGGGGAGAAAAGTTCTCCATCCAGAATCCTACAGATGGGTTTTAATTTTCAGTGTTTCCTTCTTATGTTTTATCAGTTTGTATGCTATTTCCAAAGCTTTCCCAGAATATTGGTCTCCAATAGGAAAAGCATTCGAAAATTTACAGTTATCTCTTGCTACATCTAATGCAGAAAAAGCAAGAAAACATATTCAATATGCTGAAGAGAGACTCGAAGAAGCCAAGATAGCTACAGAAAAGAGAAAATTACCTTTCGCAAAGAGTAGAATCAAAGAGTACAAAGAAGAGATTGAAAAAGCAAAAAATGAAATAAGAAAAGCTAGAGAAAGAGGAGAGAACATCGTTCCTCTTCTTGAAACTCTGAGTGAATCAACAGCTAAACATAAGGCAATCTTAGAGAACATTCTTGTTAAGACTCCAGCTTTAAAAAAAGAAGTTCAACCTGTTTTAAACATTTCAAGAGTTACTCAGATCACAGCAATTGAAGAATTGAGAAACATTACTGGAAA
>CAZQBB010000023.1:0-7468 GCA_964591915.1 uncultured archaeon | reverse complement strand
ATTATGGATTTAAAGGTTCTAAGTCGTTGGTATTTTTGTGGTTCTGGAGGCTATAACCTATGGAATACTATCGCGTTCGGAATAACTCTCCTCTTTTTTGCTCTTGTAATATTCAAACTTCTCAAAAAACTTAAGATAGGAGTAGATGAAAAACTTGCACTTTCTGTTTCTCCTTTTATAGTCTTTGGAAGTTCCCTAAGAGTTCTAAAAGATGCAGGGATATTAACCAGTTGCATATTCCAAACACCAGGAATATATTTCTTAACTTTCTCCATTACGTTCTTTTTCTTGAGCGTTTCAACATTTCTTCAAAGAAAATTTAATTTTCGATACTATAAGATTACTTTTATTTCAGGCCTTCTTTTGATGAGCTTATTCTTGGGGATGCTAAAATACGAAAATTTTATTGGAGTAGGATATGTCCTTATTTTTCTAATCCCATGGATATTCTTAATAAGATTCATTCCATGGTCTTCAGAAAATAAAATAATCCTTATACTCCATCTTTTTGATGCAAACACAACCTATGTTTCCATGAAATTCTCCGGTATACTCTGGAAAGTCCTCTATACAGAGCAGCATCCCATACCCTCTCTTCTGATGAGTTTTACTGGAACTCCTTTTTCTTTTGTTCTATTAAAATTCTTCGTAGTTGCTTCCATCATACTCTTCATAGATAGATACTCAAAAGAAAAGGAATTCAACAACTATATCAAACTTATAATAGGAATCTTAGGAGCAGCAACAGGAACAAGGGACCTCTTGAGGTTGATCTATCCGACTTAAACCTCTTCGTGTATTATGATTATCTTTGCGTTCTCTATTTCATAAGTGCTTTCTCTTTCGGTCGAGAATGAGATAGAGTTAAATCCCTTTACTAAACCAACATCCACATAATTGAACGGTAATATGAACTGTCCTCTTCTCTTTTCCTCATGCAATAAATATCCATTAATTTTTACTGAGAGTTTTCCTTCACCTTGATAATCTTTCACGTAGAATTCAACCCTACCTTCTTTAAAATGAGTTATCTCATCTCTGGAAACAGTAAATGTTTGTCTTTTTTCAACCTCTCCAAAATAATTAACTTTCAACTGAATCCTATCAATTCTGTAGATACTGGTCGACCAGAATTTCAAACCAGGGCTGGAAGTGCTTATTTCAACCACATTATAAGCTTTGATTAAACTCTTATCTATAGGTATGATGATCTCTCCAGGTAAAGCCTTCTCATCATAAACAACCTGATTGTTGAATTTGACTATAAGATTTCCTTCATGATTAGTGTAGACTATGTCGATTATTAAACTTGCGTTAGTAACTAAATCTAGGTTTTTCTCTACGTTTGCTCCAAAACTCTCCTTCTTTTCTTCAAACAACCCCTTTCTAACTTCTAGGTTTTCTACACTCTTAACAACTTCCGAGTATGAAGCATAAGTGACTGTAAAATCTCCTATATAAATTGTTCTGGATGCTTCCGCTGAAGGAGCTTCACTTTCTTTAGTCACTATAATACTCAAAGGAACGGTAACCTTTCCTCCTTCAGAAGATTCTACATCTATTGAACCAAGGTATTCTCTTTCTTGGGCGCTTAATGGAACTCTCACAGTTACCTCTACCATACTCAAGCCTGAGGAGTCAAAATTATTATCACTGAAACTTATCCAATCTTTTATCGTCCCTTTCGGTGTCAAAGTTACCATCTTCGATGTAACGTTTATCGTGAGTAAAAAACTCTCTGAACTCCCTCTTCTAATAGTCAACGATTTTGAAGAAGGAGAAACTACTGGAATCTGAGAAGGAGAAGGAATCCCCCAAGCGAACAACATGATGATTATGATTATTAAACCTGCCAACAGAACGAATGCAAACTCATCTATCTTTCCTGCCATACGATGATTTTTTTGATTTTTACGCTAATATTTTTATCATTTAAGGTTAGAAAATATAACTTTTTTATGAACTTGCTCAAGAAAGATTTCCAAAAGGGTTTTGTGACAGTTAGAGTAAATACTAATGATGATTTATGGTATCTTGAAGGAATAATAGATGTAGGAGATTTGATTAAAGCGAAAACACCAAGAAGTCTTTTCATTCAAAGAGAAGAGAGAAGAGTGAAAATAGGAAAAAAACTAATGACACTCACGATTCAAGTAGAAAAAATTGAATTCAAAAAACAAATGAACTCTCTTAGATTAACTGGGAAGATACAGGAAGGTCCAGAGGATGTTCAGATAGGCTCTTACCATACTATAGAAGTTAGAGTAGGAAGTATATTAACGATCTATAAGAGAGAATGGAAAAAATATCAAATAGAAAAACTGAAAAGGGCTCAGGTTAAGATTCCTACAGTTCTTCTGGTAGTTGTTGATACTGAGCAATCGACCTTTGCTCTCTTGATAAGGGATAGAATCAACATTCTCTCTGAATTAAAAAACCCCCATTCTATTCAGGAAGAAAAACACATAGAGTTTTACAAGAAAGTTGCTTCAGAAATAGAAAAACTCTCGAAAGAAACAGAAAAAATCATACTGGCTGGTCCAGGTTTTGCTAAGGAGCATGTGAAAGAAATAATAAAAAGCAAATTTCCTGAACTTGATAAAAAAATAGTACTGGATTCAACTTCTTCTGCTACAAGATCAGGAATAAATGAGATATTGAAAAGAGGAACCTTAGATAGAATAATAAAAGAGAGTGAATTAGTCAAAGAAAGCAAACTCATCCAAGATTTTTTCACTCATCTGAAGAAAGATGACGGATTAGCTGTTTACGGGCTGGAAGAAGTTAAGAAAGCGGATGACTTTGGGGCTATTAAAACTCTTCTCATATCAGATGAAAATATAAGAAAAGAAGAAATAAGTAAACTAGCAGAAAGTGTTGAGAAAAAGAATGGACAAATTGAAATAATCTCGAGTACTCATGAGTTAGGAGAGCAATTCAATAGGATGAGTGGAATAGGAGCCATACTCAGGTTCAGGATTTCTTAAGGAGTGATTCTTTTTATAGAATAATATGTGACGTCATCTTCACAATCAACAACAGCCCAGATCATTTCAGCTCTGATATTTTGAGCTAATCTCACAGCTCTCGATAATTCTGGAAAAGAACAAGTGAATTCTTCTGGTATCGCATGAACAACCCATTTGGTATGTTCATGTGGAGCTTTAGGTCCTCTCTTTATTTTCACTCCCCTTTCATAAACTCTAAAATCACAACCGAACTTTAAACCTGTCTTAACAGTAAAACCTCTATTCCTTAAATCGGAATAAACTATTAACCTAGCGTGAAAATTTCTTTCATTCTTTTCACAATAAGAATAAAATTCTTCTTTACTCAAGTACACTTTTTTCTTTCCTTCTTTGGTGAAAATTTTTAATTTTCCCTTGCCCATCAAGAACATCGCTTCAACTAAGGCTAATTCTAACCTATCTTCTAACAATTTTCCATAACCAGAATCTTGGAGCTCATCAAAAACTTTTCTATCCCATACTACTACACGATTCTCTAAAAGTTCACCCTTTAACATTCTGATCCCTATAATTCCTAACTCTTCTCTATGACTTAAATTTTTAACTATTAAAGGCCAAGCTGAGATTTGCATGAATTACATAAGAATTTTGTCTTCTTGTCTACATCCCCTATGGTGTTTGAGAAATTCATCACACAACCTCTTGTATCACAATGAGTTAACCCGAGCATATGCCCGATTTCATGTATCGCTTCTTTTTCAACTCTTTCTTCGAATAATCTTTCGTTCTCAGGTTGATGAAAAAATTTCGGGTCTAATCTTGCAATAGAAAGGATTGCAACTCTCCCCTTTAATTTCGCCTGGCCGAAAACAAAATTTAATCCTTCGGTATATAAATCTTCTTTTGTTACACCAAAGACCCTTCCCCTAAAATTTTTCTCTAAAAATTTTAACAATAAATCTGAACGGTACTGATTTCTGAATCGATTAAAAGTATCAGTCGGTAATCTCTCTTCTCTTAAAATTTCGACGAGTAAGTTGAACGTGGAACTCAATGCTTTCTTTATTATCTCGAGGATTGACTGAGGAATTCTTCCGAATGGAATAATTTTTATTCTGATAACACCCACCTTGAATAAAATTAGGAATTGCAGATTAAAAAACTGAGAAATATTAAAAATCAATTAAATGGGAAGGGTGGGATTTGAACCCACGACAACTCGGTCTTCAGCTTCGCTGGATAATTCTCGAGCGCTCTCTTACCCCTCAAGACCGGGCTGAGCTACCTTCCCATCGACTAACTTATTATTAAAATAACTCTTTAAATTTTACTTAATTTATACTTCATTCCTTCTTTGAGTATGAATATCAAAACTCCAAAGAACATTCTCGCAGAATTAGGAATTGCTCTTCTTCTGTAAGTAACATTCACAGGAACTTGTTTTATTCTTAATCCACTTTTCAACACATCTCTAAGCATACAATTCTCAATTATATAACCACCATAAATTCCTTTGAGTTTTTTGATGGTTTTTCTCGTTAAAGCTATATAACCACAGTTAGTATCCTTAAGATTTGTAGAAAAAAACCAGTTAAAAAGAGTTCTCCAGATGAAGTTTCCCAGTCTGTTCGCGAACGGTACTTTTTTCCAATTTCTGAAACCCATTACAAAATCAGCTTTTTTTTCCTCGAGAGGCTTTAATAATTTTAACGCCTCCTTCGGTGAATACTGAAGATCTGCATCGATTACCACAACGTTCATCACATCGGGATACTTTTTGAGTATATAATTAAAACCAGTCTTTAGAGCAGCTCCCTTTCCAAGATTTCTCTCATGTGTAATTACTATTGCTCCTTCTTTCCTTGCAATCTCTCCAGTTCTATCTACAGAACCATCATTGACAACGATAGCTTTTAACCCAACAGCTTTGAGGATTGAAACAGCCTTACCTATAGTTTTTTCTTCGTTAAAGGCTGGAATTAAGGCGATAGAGATCATCTTCTCTTCTTAAAGATTTCGTGATAAACTTATTAACTCTTTTCCGTTTAACTAATCTTGTGAAACTAATAAAACAAGGTGCAGAAGCTAAACTCTTCTTGACTAGCGAAGAAAATCAACTCGTAATAGTCAAAGATAGAATCAAGAAGAAGTATAGGATAAAAGAGATAGACGAGAAGATAAGGAAATTAAGGACTTCTCGTGAATCCAATCTTCTCTCTGAAGCAAGAAGAGTAGGAGTTCCAACTCCCAAAGTGTTGAGGGTTGATGAAAAAAAACACAAGATAGTAATGGAATACATCGAAGGAAAAAGAATCAAAGAATTACTGAATAGTTCAGATAAGAAAGCTGTCAAGAAAATTTCACTTCAGATAGGTAGATTAATAGGAAAATTACATTCAGCAGGTATAATTCATGGCGACCTAACTACTTCGAATATGATTTTAAAAAAAGATAACATTTACTTCATAGATTTTGGATTAGGGTTTTTCTCGAGAAAAGTAGAAGATCAAGCTACTGACTTAAGACTTCTGCAAGAGGCTTTAAAATCAACACACTTCAAGATCTTTGGTGTATGTTGGAAAAATATCATCAAAGGATATGAGGAAGAATACGAAAAAGCTAAAGTAATTTTAAGAAGGGTAAAAGAAATTGAAAAAAGAGGAAGATATATGAAAAGGTGATATTTAATTTCAGGGTTTGAATGTGAGATAAGATTCTTGATTCCTGATATCAAGAAATTTAAGAAAAGGTTAAAAGAATTAAATGCTAAATTACTCTTCTCTTATGAATTTACTGATTATTATTATAAGCCCAAGAATTCAAAACCTTGGGATCCTCAGATTCAATCTTTAAGATTAAGGAAATGGATAATTGGAAGGAAAAATGGTAGTGAAATCTTATTCACAAAAGATGAAACTATCAGAAAGGATGGAATAATCTTCAAAAAATCAGTCTATCCAGGAGGAAAGATACTATTGTTTAAGGGTTCTTTAGACAGATGTAAAAGATTCTTAAACGATCTTGGGTTTGAAGAATGGTTTAAAATTATTAAAAAAGATTGTAGAGTCTTTAAAATTCTTGAGTACAATTTTGAAATTGTTTATGAATACATTGAAACTCTTGGATGGACAGGAGAAATAGAAATCGAATGTTTCGATTTAAGAAAGGTGGCGGATGATTTAAAAAAGATTTTATCAATTTTAAAGATTCCAAAAAATAAAATTAGTTTTAAGTCGTTAGGCAGACTCTATGCAGAGAGATTGGGATACATAAAGTGATTGAATGGAACAATCGATCGTTTTTGGTTTGTTGGCGTTTCTCACCTTCAGCTTTGCTGGAATAACTGCAAAGATAGCTTCCTCAAAGTTAGGGGGTTTTAATACAACGTTAATGTATGGTTTTGCTTATCTAACCGTCCTACTCCCAGTTTTTCTTTTATTCGTGAGAAAAATCGATGTTTTAAACATCAAATGGGGCTTGCTTGCTGGTGTAGTTTCTTGCATAGGTATTCTCTTGACGAATAAAGCATTAGAAACAGGAAAAGCATCAGTAATAATCCCTCTTGTATCCTGTTACCCTATTCTAATGGCAATCTGGGCTAGAATCTTCCTTGGCGAGACTTTACTATGGTATCAATACCTAGGAATGATATTGGCTGTTGCTGGAATTATCCTCTTAACTGTTTTCTGATTACGCAAATCTTAAAAGTATTTGAAACAAAATCCTTAAGTATATTTATACTAAAAGAAAAGATGTTGCATATGAAGTTTTTCAGCATGTTAAAAAGCAAGGATAAGTATGAAAGAGCAGAAGGTTATTGTATAGTATTTTTGATAACTGGAGTATCACTCCTATCTCTAGGGATAGCCCTGAGTATCCTAAACCCAAAAGGAATACCAGCTGTAACGGCCATGCTTGGAAGTTTGATATCATTCTTGGCTACTGTAGGTTTAATTTTTGTCTGGCTCATCAAAGAATTTACTGGTGAATAGATGGCAAGGATACATGCAAGAAGGAGAGGAAAAGCAGGAAGCAAAAGACCACCGATAAAAACAGTACCGAGATGGGTTAAATACAAAAAGGAAGAAGTCGAAAAACTGGTTGTAAAACTAGCTAAGGAAGGAAATTCTTCAGCTATGATAGGTCTAATCCTCAGGGATCAATTTGGTATACCTTCTGTCAAGATCATAACTGGTAAATCGATAACAGAAATAATGAGAGAAAATAATCTTTATCCTAAAATTCCAGAAGATTTATTCAACCTCCTGAAACAATCCGTTAATTTAAGAGAGCATCTGAGGAAGAACAAGAAAGATTATACTTCGAAAAGAGGTTTAGAGCTTCTAGAATCAAAGATAAGAAGGTTGGGAAAATATTATGTTAGAAAAGGAATTCTTCCTTCTGATTGGAAGTATAGTCCAGAAAAGGCAAAGCTTCTAGTACAAAAGTGATAGGATGCCAAGAAAATTAAAGGGAAAAGAATGGTATACACTGATAGC
>CAZQBB010000022.1:0-7606 GCA_964591915.1 uncultured archaeon | reverse complement strand
CCAATTTTTAATCAATAGTTCCACGCCGAGGGTGGGATTCGAACCCACAAGCCCACGAGGGGCACAGCCTTTCCAAAGACTCCAGGGCTGCGCGATACCAGGTTACGCGACCTCGGCTTCTCCAAATTAATCTTAATTCTCATTTTATTTAAACAAAACTAAAGAAATTATTCTTCCGGTAATTCTTTTAAGATTCTCTTATAATGTTCCCTTCTTCTTCATCATCCTCAGAACGAAATAGATGTAGATTAAAGAAGTAAGGATTATGAAGATCAGAATCCACGAATTATTCGTATCAATAATTTATGTAAATTTTCTTCTTTTGTTATGCACTTAGAATTGAGCTTTAAATCTACTTTCTCATTTTCCACAAGAATAGATATTTCATCGGCATCAAAGCTTCTAGATCAGTGACGTATCCACATCTCTTACAAACATACCCAATCTGAATCTTTTGATTGAGTAAGTTTTTACCGTACAACTTATCTATTTTTCTTTTACATACAGGGCATCTTTCCAGTTTTGTCATCTCAGGCATTCTTTTTGTTTTAGCTTTTATTTCCACGTTCGGAATTCTCAATGCAAGATTTTTAACCCTCTTTGGCGAAATCTTATAATCTTTATCATATTTTTTCAATTTTTCCAGAACCAGAAAGCACAGATCTTCTTGGGATTGAACCACCCCTCTTTCCTTCAGGACTTTTTCTATCAGAGGGATAACGATTTCATCTCCAGGGATTTTTTTCGACTGCATCTCACCATAGAATATTAACCTAACGATTTTTAAATAAAGTTTTTTATGCTTTTTACCCTAAAAAATGTTAAAATTTTTTAAGTTTGTTCAAAAGAATTATACAGTATGAAACAAACCATAATAGGTATATTGTTGTTAGTGACTTTGAGTTCTCTCTTTATTAAACCAACAGCTGCCCAAGAAGACATAAAGGAGGTTATGATAGCGACTAACATAAGCTATGCAGATTATGCAGTTGCGAGTGTTGCTGCATCGAAAATAGGGTCAGCCTTATTTTTCGTCTCAAAGAATGAGATCCCTAACGAAATTCTAGAAGAGATCAATTCAATAAACCCAGAGAAAATCTACATAATCGGAGGTCCAGCAGTCGTCTCTGAGGATATAGAGAATGAATTGAAAAAAACTTACGAAGTTGTGAGAATCTGGGGAATGAGTAGGTATGGAACATCTTCAGAAGTTGCAAAGTATTTTTGGTCAGAAGGAAGTGAAGAAGCAGTTTTAGTATGGGATCTACCAGATTCACCAGAAGTTGATATGAACACCTCTTTAATGGTAGTGAAGGCTGCGGAAGTCGCTCAATCAGAAGAAATCCCTCTACTCTTAATTCCAAAGAATCACTTACCATTCGAAACAGAAGATGCATTAAAAACGTTGAATGTAAGTAAAGTGAAGGTTTTTGGAGATGTTGGAAGTCAAGTTTTTGATGAGTTGAGTTCTCTAGGAATTGAAGTGGATGAAAAGATTACTGGAGACCCAACACGAGTCAGAGAGAAAATAAGAGAAAGAATCGAAGATATTTTCGGTAATTCATCAAGACCTATTGTCGTCGCAGCAGTAGCGAATTGGCAGGAAGGAATAGTAGTCAGAGCTGCTCCCCACGGAGTTTCGATCTTGGTTTTCAGTGAGAGTGAAATCCCGAGTGTGGTAGAAAAAGTGAAAAACATAACTCAAACTAGAAACGTTTCGAAAGTTTTAGTCACGGGAAAACCAGAGTTAGCAAAGAAAATCTATGATGCTTTGATAAACGCTACAGTTAATGAGACGACTCCGGTAATATTGGTTAGCGGAAGACATTTTCGAGTAGTTAAGAAGATTTACGAAAGAGTGAGAGAGAGGTTAAGAGAGAAGAGGAGAAATTATGAGAAGATGCTGGAGAGGATCAGAGAGAAATTGATAAAGTTAAAAGAGAGAGTGGAGGAAAGATGTGATTACTGGCTCACAGAAGCTAATGAAACCATTCAAACTATTAACACAAGTATAGCAAGAGCAAGGTATAACTTAATACTCGAGCTCTACAATTCATGTATCGATGCTGTAAACAAGAATCAGACTCTTCTTGCCTTGAAATCGTTGAATGAAATGAAACATGAAACAAGGAAGTTAATATGGGAAAACAGGCATACAAAAAGGGAAGAGCTTGAGAATGAATTGGAGGAAGAGACAGAGAGCGCTAAAAGAGTGAGAGAGAGGAAGAGATTAGCATGGCAAACATTCGAGCGGAGATTGAGTCAAAGATCTAGAGTTTTATCAGCAGTAAGAATATCGAGATGTAGGAGTTTGACAAAAGAACTAAGGGATGCTATTAGGGATAGAGAATTCAGAAGAATGAGAGAATTAAGGACAGAAATTTCAAGAGTCTGTAAAGGCTGATTTTTTCTTTTTTAATTATTCTATGTAGATTCCTGGTTTTCCAAACTTTGCCCTCTTTGATTTATTCTCAGGATCGTACTTGTTTGGATCACTCACTTGAAAGATTCTTACTTCCTTGAACCCAAACTCTCTCTTCAAGAAACTTATTCCTCCCTGATAGTACAATAGTTCTTTTTCATTCACTACATAGAGAAAAAGCTTATCGTTTTTATTCGAGAGTTTTATAACTTGTTTGATATCCTCACAAGTGTTCTTGAAAGATTCTTCTTGTTTTAAGACATCTTCGTCTATTTTCTTCTCATCAAATTCTGGCCATCTTGAATTGCAGAGGAGGTCTTTCTTTCCCATTTTACTCCAGATCTCTTCAGCGATGAAAGGAGAATAGACACTCAAGACTTTAGTCATCGTTTCAAGAACATAGTTAAGTATTGCTTTATTCTTCTCTTCACTCCTTTTCAGATACCAATGAAGATCGTTGAACATAGAATGAAAATAGGTTAAAGCTGATCTGTTCTTTGCGTTCTCAAGATTTTCTGTGATTTTTTTGATATGTTCTTGGAATCTTGAAACTATCCAAAAATCTATCGGTCTTTTCATCATCATTTCTCCACTGTCGTAATATTTTTCAACTAAACCGTAGAACATCGAGAGTTTATTCTTCCAAGCCAGAACATTCTTCTCTTGCCAATCAGCATCGTTCAACCCTTCGGCTGAATCCATCAAGGTTATCCTTGTTGCATCTGCTCCGTATTTGTCTATCGCCTCCTTCAAGAGAATGAAATTTCCTTTCGATTTGCTCATCTTCTCTCCTTCGACCTTGAGCATTCCATTGACCGTGAAAGCTTTAGGCCATCTCTCCTCTTGATCTGGCCAGATTGCGGTATGATGAAAGATTGAGAAAGTTAGGTGGTTTGGTACCAATTCTTTGGCTGATCCTCTTAAATCAAAACCATACCAATACTCGAACTCTTTTCTCATTTTTTGGAGGATTTCTCTGCTTATTTCCGTTTCTTCTGATATCTTCTTGTCATCGCCCTTACCCAGGAATATAAAATCGAAAACTCTATCGTTAAGTTGATCTGGTTCGATCTTTTCCGAGTTCAGGTATTTAGCTATAGTATAGAATGCCATGTAAATCACTGAATCACTGAGCGTTTCGACTATCCATTCCTTGTCCCAAGGCAATCTTGTTCCCAAACCAGACTTTCTAGCACATGCTTTATCTTGAAGCCATTCAATAGTGAATTCGAAATTCTTCCTTGCTTCTTCAGGGAATATCTTCATCTTTCTCAAACATATTCTAGCTTTTTCTTTCCATCTTTCGTCAGAAAATTTGAGAAACCACTGATTTTCAAGAATTTTTACATAGCACCTTGTCCCACATCTGCAAACGACTTCTCCTGAAGGTTCATACATGAGTGAAGCAACATTACTCCTGACAAAATCTTTTGAGAGTTCTTCTTTTACTTGAGAAACTCTCATGCCTTTATACTCTCCACAATTCTCTCCCAAGACGCCCTGATGGAATTCCTTCTTGTAGAGAATTTTAGTGACTTTATCCAATTTCTCAGTCTCGTTCTGGTTGTGTATTCCATACTCTTCACATAGATCGATAGCAGGATGTTCCTTGAGACCTGGAGTTTTAACTACCGATATAGGTTTTATGGTTTTTACTTTCTCTGGATCTATCTCAAATTTTTTTAAGAAGCTTGGGTTTTCTTTTAAGTCCTTCAACCCTATCCAGTCGTATGGGGCATGGGACGGAACTGACATGACTATTCCAGTTGCACTATCAGGATCGACAAATTTGGCCGGCAGTATCAAGATCTCATTCTTCAATACAGGATTTCTGCAGTACTTTCCTATCAATTCCCTTCCTTTTATCTTTCCTTCGATCTTAACAGAACGAAGCTGGTTTTTTAGCTTCTCAGCACAGGATTCACTAATTATCCATTCTTCACTGTCAACTCTTGCTTTAACATATTCGATCTCAGGATTCACCCAGATGTTAGTTACTCCGTAGATAGTTTCTGGTCTTAAGGTTCCTGTTGGAAGTATTTCACCAGAAGAGAGTCTAAACTTGAATAATATGTATTCTATCGGACTCTCCCCTTCTCCTCTTAGCCTGTCGTGATCCCCAGTCGGGCTTTTGCAGTTGGGACACCAGATGACAGGATGAGTTCCTCGGACTACATAACCTTCCTTCTTCAATAAACGGTATTGCCATTCTATGAAACGATTGAAGGTTGGGTCTATGGTTGTGAAGCTTCTTCTCCAATCTATCCCTATACCTAAAGAGTCTACATCTTCTTTTATCCTTTTCTGCCAATACCGGACTATGAATTTTGGGTCTTTGAATTTGTCTATGTCTTTAACTGGAATCCCTGAATCCAGAAGAATTTTTCTTTGAACAGGATCTCCTCTCTTTAGTCTTTCTGTTGCCCCTACTATAGGTTCTCCAGTTGCATGGAAAGCAAAGGGGAATAGAACGTTATAACCCTGCATTCTCTTGAATCTTGCTATGACATCTAATCGAGTTAGAGTAAAAGTATGACCTAAGTGCAATGGACCATCAACGTAAGGAAAGGGAAATGTGAGAAAAAATTTTTCTTTCTCGTTAGGGTCTGATTCGAAAATTTTTTCATTTAACCATCTCTGTCTCCATTTTTTCTCTATTTCTTTGAAATCAACGATGCGATCACCTTACAACTAAGAATAAATAAAAGTAAATAAAAATGTTTTTATCTATAGGAACTAAGGGCCCGTAGCTCAGCTTGGATAGAGCAGGTGGCTTCTAACCACAAGGTCGGGGGTTCGAATCCCCTCGGGCCCATGCTTCTTTAAAACCATTATCCAAGAGTTAATAGTTAACTTAATAAAAACAAAGAAGAAATTTTAGATTGATTGGATGACCAGATTAATCATTTTAACTTCTGGAAAAGGTGGGGTTGGAAAAACTACCTTAGCTTCAAATTTAGCCGCTGCACTAACTGATTTTGGAGAAAAAGTAATAGTGATGGATGCGAACTTGACTACTCCTAATTTAGCCTTGCAACTTGGGATGCATTTTGCCCCCCATACACTCCATGATGTTTTAAGAGGAGATAGTAGATTGAAAGATGCTATATATCCTCATCCTCATGGTTTTAAAGTAATTCCTGCAGGTATGGGATTGAAAGATTTGAAAGGAGTGGATATAGGAAGATTGCCAGAGATAAGCTTACACTTACTCGGAAAAGCTGATTACATCATAATGGATTGTGCAGCTGGTTTAGGAAGAGAAGCTATCTCAGCCTTATCAGCATCAGATGAAGCGATAATAGTCACGAATCCTGACTTACCTTCCTTGTCTGATGCATTAAAGGTAATCAAAATCGCTGAGGAATCAAAAGTTAAGATCATTGGTGTCGTCGTTAATAGGATAAAGGGAAAAAGGTATGAGTTGAGCGAAGATGAGATAGAAGAATTGTTAGAAGTTCCAGTTATCGCCAAGATACCAGAAGATGATAACGTTGCGTTGAGTATAGCAGTAAAGGAGCCTCTCGTTAAATGCTGTCCTGATTCTCCCGCTGCTATCGAGATCAAGAAACTAGCCGCTAGACTTTGTGGAAAAAAATTCAGAGTATTCAAACCTAAGAGTTTGATCAGAAGGTTTATCGGTTGGTTGAGAAGATAGTCATCTTTTTCTCATGAAATCTTCTAGTTTACTGAAATAAAAAGACTTAAAATTTTTGTGTGTTAAACTTTCTTTTTGATCAATTCGAATAAAAAATCTACATCAATTTCACATGCTGAAACGGGCATTTCAAGTTCCCAGTTGACCAAGACCTCAGGGTTTATTTCCCCAAACTCTCCCAAGAGTTTGTCCTTGATGAAAAGTTTAGCTACTCTTCCTTTGATGAAAAAGGGGGTCGAAGATTCCTTGAGTTTATAATCCTTCAGATCAAGATTGTTAAGAATACTCTCAACCATCGATTTGATTTCAGAAAAGCTTGACTTGGAATGGGAAAGAGCGATTGCCAATTTCTTCTTGGTTGTAGCTCCTGTCTCTGAATCAGGGCTTAATTCGATCACATCGCCTATTTCAAAAATTCTTTGAGGATATTCTCTGTGTCTATTCCTCCAAAGAACTTCCATTAAGCTTGGGAGCAATCGATTCCTGAGAACAGAGTACTCTTCAGTTTTTGGATTGGATGTTTCAGCGATTTTTTCTCTTTTGAGTTTCATCTTATCGAATAGGTTCTTTTTGTTAGTCAACATAAAAGTGATGACTTCTTGTAAACCATAGCCAACCAAAAGGTTTCTCAATTTCGAGGAAAAAGTTTCGATAGGATTCTCTTCGCCTGTACTCGGGATGTTTGGTATCTTTGGTTCAAACCTTTCGTAACCGTAAGCTATAGCTATCTCTTCGACCAAATCCATAGCATGCATTATGTCTACTCTATAACAAGGAATTATGACTTGAAGATTACTTTTCATTTCGACAGCATCTAAACCCATTCTTTGCAAGTATTCTATCATCTCGTAATTACTCAAATTCAGACCTAGTAATCGATTGACGTAAGAAGGTTCCAACTTCATCATTCTGTTCTCGAGGTTTGGAGTTTCGATTGTTCTATCAGCATACTTTATCTTAACTTTGAACAATTTCCCACCCCTTTCTGCTAAGGAAGTAACGACTATATTCAGAATTTCATTCACGGTCTTCTCATCAGTTCCAGTAACATCGATGAAAAGATTCTTCGTTTTTTCTTCCACAGCAGTGTGGATGGAATTTATTATGGGAGGCATCGCCATCACTTTTTCATCCGCATCCATCAGAATAGGATATTTTTCTTTTTCTTTCAATATCCAACCATAATCCTTTCCTTTTGGGGTATGGATTAATATTTCATCCAAATTCATCTCTTTCATCTCACCAAGAGGAATGAATTTGAAAGAAGGTGGTTTCACTGTGTAATAAAGAGGGAACTTTATCTTATTCAAATCATGGAGACCTATTGCCGCTTTTCTTCTTTTTCTGCAATGTGTGATGTGTAGTTTTTCCTGTATTTGCATCAATGATTTTATAAGCTCATCACTCATCGTTATTCCAGTAACAGCAGCACAGACTATGTAAGGTCTTATAGGTTTAGTGGCTGAATCCACTTTTACTAAATAGAGGGATTTTTCGGCTTTGTAAGTCCTCAAGCTAGTTTTTAT
>CAZQBB010000021.1:0-7654 GCA_964591915.1 uncultured archaeon | reverse complement strand
AGGTGGTACTGGAACTGGTTCTTCACCTATAATAGCTGAAACCGCTAAAAAACTTGGTGCTTTAACAATAGCTATAGTTACCCTTCCGTTCACGATGGAAGGAAGACAAAGAATGAACAATGCAAAAGATGGCCTTGAAAATTTAAGGAAGTTTGTTGACACGATAATAGTCATTCCTAACGATAAATTATTGGAAGTCGTCCCTGATGTGAGTATAGTCACAGCATTCAGAGTAGCAGATGAAATACTCGTTAACTCTGTGAAAGGAATAACAGAATTGATAACTAAACCAGGTTTGATAAACTTGGATCTTGCTGATGTGAGAACGGTAATGCAGAATGGCGGTCTAGCCATGATAGGAATAGGAGAGTCTGATACAGAGAATAGAGCAATGGAAGCTGTGGAAAAAGCCTTAACCAATCCACTTCTCTCGCTGGATATAGATGGAGCAGAGGGAGCTTTAATAAACGTGACTGGCGGACCAGATATAACGATTAAGGAGGCGCAACAAATAGTAGAAGCTGTTGCAACCAGGTTATCACCAGATGCAAAGATAATATGGGGTGCTCAGGTTTCAAAGGAGCTTAAAGAGACCGTAAAAACTTTGGTGATAGTAACGGGAGTAAAGATGGCAGAAGAAGCTGCTGCTGAGGAATTATTCAAACCAAAGAAAAAAACTATAGAAGAAGAGTTAGGCATAGAGTTTGTGTGAAAGGTAATTCTTTTTATTTAAAGCTTGTTTAATAATTAGTGTGAAATCTAGTGATGAAAATGAAGATAAATATCAAAGAGACGTTGAAAAGATATAGACGTGTTTTGATAGTGGCAAGAAAGCCAGATAAAGAAGAGTTGAAGAAAACGACGAAGATTTGTGGATTAGGGTTTGTACTCATCGGCCTTATAGGTTTCATATTCTATATAATATCTGTCTTGGGTGGAGCTTAGTGATATACACAGTAAAAACGATCATAGGAAGAGAAAATGTTGTTCTTGAATCTATAGCTGGAAAAGCTAGAGCTAGAGGTTTAAACATAAAGGCAGTAGTTCATCCCGAGGAGATAAAAGGATATATTTTCGTTGAAGGAGATTTAAGAGATATAGAAAGTTTAATGAAAGAAATTCCTCATGCGAGAGGAGTTGTGAGAAAACCTATCTCTGTGTCGGATATAAAGAGGTTTCTACAACCGAAGAAAACAGAGATAAAGATTAATGAAGGGGACATAGTCGAAGTGATAGGTGGTCCTTTCAAAGGAGAAAAAGGAAAAGTTATAAGGTTCGATAAAGTGAAAGGTGAGGTAACTATTGAGCTAATCGAGATAACAGTTCCTATTCCTGTAACGGTTAATGCTGGTCTAATAAAAGTAGTACAAAAGGTGGAGTGAATGGGTCAAAAGATTATAAAGGCGTTAGTCGATGGGGGAAAGGCAACTCCCGCTCCCCCACTAGGGCCTTCTCTTTCAGCTTTCAAAGTGAACATAGGGAAAATAATCCAAGAGATAAATGAAAAAACGAAAGAGTATGAAGGAATGAAAGTTCCCGTGAGCATAATTATCGATGATGAAACGAAAGAGTATGAGATTGAAGTAGGAGTCCCTCCAGTTTCCTCGTTAGTGAAGAAAGAATTAGGATTGAAAAAACTTTCTATTGAAAAAGAAAAGAGCGAGGAGGAAGAAAAAGAAGAAGAAAATGAAGGTAAAGAAGCTGAGAAGGAAGTAAAAGATGAAGTAGAGAAGGAAGAGATAAAAAAGGATGAAAAGGAAACGATAGTGGGAAATTTAACTATGGATCAGATAATAAAGATAACGAGAATGAAAATGAGTAGTCTATTAGCAAAGGATAAAAAGAAAGCTGTAAAGGAAGTTGTTGGAGCTTGTGTGAGTATGCCGGTGACCATAGAGAACAAATCTCCTAAAGAAATTTTAAGAGAGATTGATGAAGGAAAGTACGATGAGAAGATATCGAAATTGAGTTAAGAACTTAAATTTTTCTTACTATTAAGTAATAAGTGTATTTATGGTAACTCTCCAGAGAGTTTATTCAGTAATTTGGTTATTGAGTTTAGCTTTTTTCCTCACAGGGATTTTTGTGAATGAAAAATTCATTCTTACTTCCCTTTTTCTGGTTTTGATGTTGACAGGAATGAATCTGGTTTTTTTCGAGTTTTTAAGAAAAAAGCCTTTAAAGGAAAGGGAAGAGAAAAAGTTAGATTTTAGTGAAATCGAGAAGAAAATAGAGGAAACAAGAGATCAATTAGAAAAATTCAATAAAAAATTCTATGAGTTGAAAGAAGAGTTCTACAAATTTGGGCTGGAAAGAGAAAAAAAATACAGAGATGTTGTAAGAAAGGTTTTGGATTTAGATAGCAAGTTAAATGAGAAGTATAAATTACTCGGGGAAGCTATAGTAGAGCTTAACAAAAAAATCAAGAAAGATTATTGACAAGTTATTCCGGGAGATTCTTCAACCCATGCTTGTGGGCAATTTCCTGGACTAATCCTCACACTTTGGACAGTTGCGTTCTGCTTACAGTATGTAGTGGAATTACAAAAATACGTTAAGATTATCTGCTTTCCTGGTCCCAACGGATTCGTAGAATTGGGTCCTCCTGTAGAATTTTGATATAATGTATTATTAATCTTAGTGATCATGGAGAAATCATAAAGAGAAATATCCCCAGTATTGTGAATACCTATCTTCAACTGTTGATTAGAACTGGAACAGATCACACTGACTATATCAAGAAGAGCGCTACTACAATTGATCTCCTTTTTAGCACTTTTCTCTATCATCTCAGTCTGAGTTTTTGTTGTTGATGTCATCCAACTAGCTATCAAACCAAAAACAGCCATCGTTAAAGCTACTAACAGAACGACAGCAACTAAAGGTGAAAGTCCTTTTCTCATGATTAATTCTTCTCTTCCTGAATTAAATATTTTTTATCTCATCTTCCAAACTATTAAAGAAAAAAGTAAGAGGAGAAAGAAGAAAAATAACATAACACTAAAGAGAGAAGATCCTGGAGATAAAATTACATACCCAGTTGTTTTAGGAGAAGAAATTCGAAACGTTCCAATTAGAAAGATGCTAAAAATTATGATCATCAACATAATCGAGAAGACGAGCACTCTCTTGTATAATCTTAGTACATCCTTCATATAACAAACCTGATTCGCTTAAATTATATAATGATAAGTTTTTAAGTATTAAAGTACAAGATTCATTAACCCGCTAGCACTGCGTTAGCAGGAGGGAAAACATGTCAATACTAGAAAAAATAAAAGAAGTAAAAAGCAAATCGAAGAAAAGAAACTTTGTTCAAAAATTTGACTTAATAATAAACCTAAAGAATATAGATCTGAAGAAATCGGAAAATCAAATAGATGAATTTTTTCCTCTACCTAAAGGTATTGGGAAAGAGGTTTCTATAGTCCTCTTTTCTGACTCTCTCGACGCAAAAAATTGTAAAATCATAAACAGTAAGGAAATTGAAGGATTAGCAAACAAGAAAAAAATAAAGAAACTGATAAAAGAAACTGATTTTTTCATAGCCGAGCCAAAGTTAATGCCAGTAGTCGGTAAATTTCTTGGAAAATTCCTTGCACCGAGAGGTATGATGCCCAAGCCTGTTATTGGTAACACTCAAAAAATGATAGATGATTTGAAGAAGAGTGTGAGGATTGTATTAAAGAAACAACCTATTATCCATACGATAGTTGGTTCTGAGAGCATGAAAGATGAAGATGTTGAAGAGAACATAAGATCTTTGCTAGCATTTTTGGAAAAGAAACTTCCTAGAGGAAAGCAAAACATTAAAAATGTATATTTGAAATTGACGATGGGGCATCCAGTAAAGCTCGAGGTCTGAGATGATGGTTAGCGAGAAGAAAAAAGAAGAGGTTTTAAAGATAAAGAGACTCATAGAAGAGTATCCTGTAGTCGGGATTATAGATCTTTTCAAGATGCCATCGAGACAACTACAAGAGATAAAAAAGATTATAAGAGAAGATGCAATCATAAGAATGTGTAAAAAGAGCCTTATGAAACTTGCTATTGAGAGTGTAAAAAACAAAGAAAGTATCGATAAATTGTGCTCTTTTTCAGCAAAGGAACCAGCATTAATCCTTAGCAAAATAAACCCATTCAAGTTATTCAAGAAATTAAAGAAGAATAAATCACGATCTTATGCAAAAGCCAACGACATAGCACCGAATGATATAATCGTCCATGCTGGACCGACAAGTCTTTTAGCAGGTCCTGTAATCGGAGAGTTACAAAGAGTTGGAATACCTGCTATGGTGCAAGAGGGAAAAATACACATAAGAAAAGATACGGTAGTTGCAAAGAAGGGTGAAATTATTTCTGCTCAGTTAGCTAACATCCTCAAAAAATTAGATATTCAACCCATAGAGGTAGGAATAAATGTTTTAGGAATCTGGGAGAATGGAATCGTTTACACAAAGGATGTGTTGGACGTCAGTGAAGAAGAATACATCCGAAAGATAAAAAATGCAAACGCTTATGCTTTAAATCTATGTATTAATGTTTGTTATACGAATGAAGAATCTATAAGAATACTCATACAGAAAGCATATTTCAATGCGATGAATTTAGGTATAAATAGGGAAATCTTCGATGAAGGAATAGTCGAAAATCTTATAAGAAAAGCTGGAACTCAAGCAAGAATATTGAAGAATAATCTGAAGATTTAGGAGGTGTTGTGATGGAATACGTGTATGCAGCCTTGTTATTACATTCAGTAGGACAGAAGATAAATGAAGAGAACATAAAGAAAGTGTTAACAGCGAGTGGAGGAAAAGTAGATGAAGCGAAAATCAAAGCTTTAGTTTCTGCGTTAGAAGGAGTAAACATAGATGAGGTTATGAAACAAACAGCAATCCCTTCTGTTGTGCCAGCTGCACCAGCAAAAGAGGAAAAGACGGAGGAAAAGAAAGAAGAAAAGAAAGAAGAGGAAGCTGAGAAAAAGGCTGAGGAAGCTGTTAGTGGTCTAGCAAGCTTATTCGGATAGATAAGATGAAAAGGTTATTAAAACTGGCTGAAAGAATAGAGAAGAAAAGCTTAAGGAAGAAAGTCATAGATTTCTTGAAAGACTTAAGACTATCGAGTAAAGATTTCAAAAAGTACTCTGGAGAAAAATTAGAAAGAGCTGGTAGCTTATTCGTTATCCCGAGTTCAGGTTTAGGACCTGTAGAAAGGGATATAGTGAACCATACAGTAGCTTTGACAGAACTATGCATAGAAGTTGCTGAAAATTTTAAGAAAAATTATGGATTAAAACTTAACAAGGATTTTTTGATAGCTGCTTCCATTCTCCATGATTTGATGAAAATTTTCGAGTACAAAAGAAACAAGAAAGGAGAATTAGAACCCACAGGAATAATGCTAGATCACACTATGCTTGGAGTAGCAGAATTGTATGCACGAGATTTTCCTGAGGAAGTAATTCATATAGTTGCATCACATTTTGGAGAAGGAGGACCAACACCACCGAGAACGTTTGAAGCCTTAATCTTTCATCATCTCGATGTCTTAACTTCAGTAGTGGAGTATTATCAAAAAGGAAAGAAAAAATTGGATCAACAGATCATTTTTCTAACAGAAGAGGAATTAAAAAACTGGGTGAAAAAAACTGAAAAACATGAATGAGCTTTTTCTTAAAGCTAAAAAAATCATCAAAAAAATCAGGCAGAAGAAGAAAGTATGTTTGATACATCATGATGATGCGGATGGTAACTGTTCTGCTGCTCTTTTCTCGATATTAATCTATAATCTTATTCAAGATTATCCGATACTGTTTCCTGTCGGCGGTGTCGAAGGTGTTAACCGAAAATTATTATCAAAGATAAGAAAAGTAGGACCTGATCTTGTCTTTGTCTTGGACGTTTCAGTAGAACCAGAAAAACTCGAATCATTTTACGGATTTATCTTAGACCATCACATGTTTCCAGGGAAAGAGAGAGGAGGGAGGATGATTTATCTCAATCCATTTACTTTCGAAAAAAATGATGAGAAAATCCCACCAACATCTTGTATGGTTTATAGAATATTAAAGGACATCTTCCCAAGAGAAAAGGTTGCATGGATTGCAGGGATAGGAATAACTGAAGATCACCGTGTAGAATTATGTAGAGATGTATTTGAAGTGATAAAGAAAGAGAATCCAGAATTGTTGAAGAGCATAAAAATAGATCAAGAGAGTGTGGAGAGGTCACTCTTCGGCGAACTCTGGGATATGATAAGAGCTGGAAGGATGGTGAAAGGGAGTGAAGGTGCCAGAACAGCAGTTCTTGCGTTGATTGAATGTAAAGATAGACCAGATAAACTTGTAAATGGTTTAACTCAACATTCTTCTGCGTTAAGAAAGTTTTACGAAAAAGTTATCTATGAAACTCAGAATTGCTTAGCGGAAGTGGAAAGAAAAGGAAGGTTCATAAAAGAGAAAAAAGTCATTTTCTTTGAACAGGAAAAAGAAAAGTTAAGAGGATTAACATCCTTTCTTTCAGATAAAATAAGACAAAAATATCCGGAATGGATAGTTTGTGTCATAAACAAAGAGTATGGATATAAAAAATCAAAGATAAGCATAAGGTTAGAACAAAAGAAAAGGAGTGAAGATCTTGTCTCTATGCTGGAAAAAATAAAAGGGAGTATCCCTTCTTTAAAGGGAGGGGGTCATAAATCAGCCGTGGGTGTTATCATAGATTCAGAAGATATTCCCGAGTTTGAAAAAAGGTTTTTAAGTTTAATAAAATGAAAAAAAGATAGTTTTTCTTCATTTTTAACTCGATCATAACAACTCTACTCCTCAGAAAAGTGTTACTATGTTAATGTGTATTAGTTTAATGTGAGAGAATGTACTGTGTGAAATGCCATTCACCTAGAGTGGTAAGATTCTTAGACGGATTTGGAGAGTGGAGGATTTTCTGTAAAGATTGCCAAGAAAGTTTTACAATCTCAGAATTGAATGGTATAAAGAATATGAAAAGATTAACAGAGTTTTCGAGTAATTCGAACCAAAAGTTAATAGTTCCACAATTAAGAGTGATTAGATGAGAATTTTAAGAAGCGTAGAGATAGCATTAGTGAAGGATAGAAATACACTCAAATGGAGAATTAACATAAAAAAAGATAACTTCATCCTAGGACAACTAAAACCAACAAATTCTAGTTCTTCTTTTTGAGAACAAAAAATCTATGATCTCGTTCATAAGGATCTAAAGTGACAAAATCTATTACATTAAAAATCTCTTCTAGTATCTTTCTCTGTTCCTTGTAGACAAGTTTTGGTTTTTTTGCAACATCTATACTCCTTGATTTTATAGCTATCATTGCAAAACCCCTTGACTTTAAGAACGTTTTTGCATTCCTAACTAGTACGATAGATTGTTCTTTCATCGCTATATCCGCATAGATTAAATCCACTTCTTCTATCCATGCATACTCTTCGGGAATTCTGGCATCTGCCAAGAGAGGAAAAATATTCTTCCTTTTTTCAGCATGAGGTAACAGTTCACGAAGTACACGGTCACTTATTTCCACAGCATATATCATTCCTTTTTTTCCTACTATATCGCTAAAATGGCTGACAGTAGTTCCAGAGGCGGCCCCTAAATAGAGAACTCGCATCTCTTCTTCT
>CAZQBB010000020.1:306-8076 GCA_964591915.1 uncultured archaeon | reverse complement strand
TAAACGAAACAGGAAATTACACTGTAAGAATAACAGTAATGGACATAGGAGGAAATGAAACAATAAGCTCAACCCGAACTTTCTACGTCAACAACACTTACACTCTTTCTCATCCCTCCAACTACACCTACAACAGAGGAGAAAACATCTCGATAAACGTTTCAGACGTTAACGGCTTCACAGTAAGGAACTTGAACTGGACTTTCAACTTGACTTATCCTAACGGTTCCACCATACCATTTAATAAGTCTAACTCAGACTACCCTTACCAGATAAAACCAAGCGATCCAGAAGGAAATTATTCAATCTTCGTCAACGTCTCAAAGCAAGGAAACGAAGGAAACGGAACTTTCAACTTCACAGTAAGTAAAAATTTAACTCTCATCTTTACTCTAGGTAAAACCTCCTACTACCCAGAAAATCTTCTCAGCAACCCAAGAGTTAAAGTTTACAACGCAAGGAACGAACTTTTAAACTACACTATCAACGTAACTCTTCGCTGTTTAAACCCGAACAAATACATGAACATGACTTACAACGAGACATCAAAAGAATACTACCTTTCTGAATCCTGTAAAGTTCCTTCTCAGGTTGGAACTCATAAGATAACCGTTAACGCTTTCGATTCTTTCAACAACACTGGAGAGAATAGTACATCCATACAAGTCACGAGTGGAGGTGGAGGCGGTACAACGACAGGCGGTGGCGGAGGAGGAATCACTCAACCTACATGCATTCCAGAAGCTGACTATGAAATCAACTGTACAGACGGAAAGGATAACGACTGCGACGGCGCCACAGACTGCGCAGATCCCGATTGCTCTTCTGATCCAGCCTGCTTCATTTCAAGACCAAACTTCAACCTAACTCTAGATTCAGAAAGAGTTGAAGTAAAACAAGGAGAAGATTCAACGGTGATAGCTTCAGTCTTTAATTTAGGTAATGTTCCTCTAACTTTAAGGATTTCTTTAGAAAAAGAATGCTGTAACTTGAGCACTCAGAGCAACTTATCCCTTCCTTTGAAAGGAGAGATCGACATCCCGATTCAAATCCACGTTCCTCTCTACCAACCAGAAGGAGAATACTTAACCACGATAAGGATAAAAGGAAAGGGAAGTGGAGAAGTCGAGAAAACAAAAACTTTCAGGATAATAGTTGAGAAGAATCCTTTGATAACTCAACTTGAATCTCTAGAAGAAAAGACTTCAAGTTTGGAATCTTCTCTCCTCGAATACAAGAAATTAGGAGTTTTCACTCTCGGTTTAGAGAATTTACTGGGAAGCAACAAGGATTACATCCAAAGGGCAAGAGAAGCGATTCAATCCGATGATCTAGCCACGCTTAAACAATTGCTCTCAAAGGTTCAAAAGAACACTAACTCAGTATCGAACTCTTTACCGAGCTTAAAATACCAGAAACTATTACTCGAAAACAAATACAACATAACTTTCGGCGTTCTTATAGTCATCTTCTCGACTTACTTAACGACTCAAGTCATAATCCCCTTCTACAAGCTAGGAAAAGAGTTAAAAGCTTTGGCTGAAGAAGAAAAATCCTTGGTCCAAGCTAGAGTAGAGACAGAAAAACAGTATTTCATGAGGAAAATAGATGAGCAAACTTTTAACCAGTTAATGATAGAGAAGCAAGGAAAGATTCTTAGGTTAAGAGCTGATTTGAAGAGAAGAGCAGAAGAGAGAAAAAATTTGATAAAACAAAGATTACATCCTTTAGCCGTAGCAAGATGGATGAAAGGAGGAATTTTAAGAATTGGAAGATTCTTTAAATCTTTACCCAGAAGAATAAAAGAAAAGGCAAGTAGAAAAGAAAGATGGAGCACAGGAGAATTTGGAACGTAAACTGGAGGGATGCGATAAGAACTTTAAAGAGTCATCGATTCTTTGATACGAGCTTCATAAAAATCTTTTTTTAAGAAGAAAAGCATAATTTATTAAGATGATAGAGAGAGTTTCTTCCGGAGTTCAAGGCTTAGATGAAAAAATGCAAGGAGGTTTTGTTAAAGGAAGCGTTACTTTAATCACAGGAAAGACAGGAACTGGAAAAACAGCATTTTGTGCTTCTTTTCTCTACGACGGAGCTTTGAAAGGAGAGCCAGGAGTTTACGTTACTACAGAAGAAAGAACTCAAGACATAAAGAATGACATAAAAGCGATGTTCGGTTGGGATTTCGATTCTCTAGAATTACAAGGAAGAGTAAAGTTTCTTCCGATTAAGCCAGAATTTCCAACTCGTGTGATAACTGGAGAAGACTTAGGAAAACTCATCAAGCTTTACATCTTCGACCTCTCTGAAAAGATAGATGCTGCAGTGAAAGGAATAAGTGCTAAGCGATTAGTCATAGATTCTCTTTCGATAATAGAGATGTTCATAAAGGATGAATATTTGTGCAGAGTTGCCATGATTCAGTTGATCGAAAAATTGAAAGACCTTGGAGTAACTTCTTTGGTAACGGGAACCATACCAGAAGCTTCAGAAGCTTTGAGTGGAGGTGGAATCATAGAGTTCATAGTCGACGGGATAATAAAGCTCGATTTCGTGCCGGTAGCAGAAGAGTTCAAGAGAACTTTGACCATAAGGAAAATGAGGAGAACGAATCATTCGATCATGATCCATCCTTTCGACATAACTCCTACTGGCTTGAAAATAATCGAGATTCACTAGTTCAGAAAAAATATTTATTAGGAAGTTAAAATTGATATCATGAATGAATTAGAAAGGGTTGAATCAGGGATTCCTGGTTTAGATAAATTAATGCAAGGAGGTTTTGTTAGAGGATCGATAAATTTAATAGTTGGAGCTACGGGAACCTGCAAAACAATTTTCTGCTCTCAATTCCTATGGCATGGTTTGCAGATAGGCGAACCAGGAGTTTATATAACTGTAGAAGAAGAATCAGAGAACATACTCAAAGATGTTTCAAGATTCGGCTTCGATTTCAGACCTCACATCCAATCTGGAAAATGCATATTCTTGGATCAATTACCGACCAGCTTCAAAGATTTAGAGAAAGCAGCTTTCGATAGCATAATTAAAATTGGAGCTAAAAGGTTTGTTCTCGATTCTTTATCTGTGGCTATGATGGGCTTAACCAAGATGAAAGATTTACCTTCTTTGAGAAGAGATGTTTTTCTCTTCACTAAAAGATTGAGAAATATGGGAGTAACCAGTTTGTTGATAAATGAAGTACCAGAAACGAAACCTAAGGCATTAACTCGATTTGGTTTTGAAGAGTTCATAGCAGACGGAATAATAGTTCTTTATTACCTCCAGTACGCAGCTGGAAAGGGAGGAAGGAGTCTGATGATAAGGAAGATGAGGAGGACTGCTCATTCTTCTGACGTTTATCCTTTTGAAATAACTGAGAGAGGAATAGTGGTTAGATCTTGAATTTTTCGCATGTTTTAAATTTTTCCTTTTAGGAGTAGTGTAATTAATTACGGTACTTTTTGTAATACGTATTACATTACATTTAATAAGAATCAAATTAATTCTTATCTCCAAATCTTCTTGTTCTAATGAATACTATGATGGGAATATGCTTGTTCTAAAACCGAAACATTTATATACTTGATATTAATATAATATTAACACGGTGATAATATGGTTAAAGCTATAGTAGATATTTCTCGAAGAGCCAATAGAGTAATAAATATCATTAAAGCTAAATACGAGCTTAAAGATAAGTCTCAGGCGATAAATAAAATGGCCGAAGAGTTTGAAGAGTTCATATTAGAACCTGAATTGAGACCTGAATACATACAGAAACTAAGAAGGATTGAAAAAGAAAAAACCATAAAGATTAAGGATTTTGAGAAAGAATTTGGATTGAAATAAATGTACAATCTAGAGATTAGAGAACATCTCTATACTCTTTTTAAGAAACTCAGCAAGAAGAATCCTAAACAATTATCTATCATAAACAAGAAAATTCAACAAATCCTAAAGAACCCTCATCGTTTTAAACCATTGAAGTTCCCTATGCGAAACTAAGAAGAGTTGATGTAGATAAATCCTTTGTGTTAGTTTTTGCTATTGATGAAAGTAGAAAAAGCGTTATTATTTGGGATTATGATCATCACGATAGAATTTATAAGAAATGAATAAAATTCATCCCCAGAACCTCTTCGTCCTTATGAATTGTCTTTCAGCTTTGAGTAAAGCCTTAACAAAGTCTTTTTCCGAATCATACATTCCTCTTAAAATTCTCAAAGCAGTTTCAGGTCCTATTCCACGAACAGCCAAAGCTTTTATCGCTCTTCTTCCGTAAACTATCACAAGATCTGAGGTTCTCTTCAACCTTTTAAGTCTTCTGATTTCTTCATCATTCAATTCTCTTCTCTTCAGTTTCTTCTTTATTAAATGCAAACATTCTATCTGACTAGGTCTGCAAACCCCTATGAGTTTTGCTCTACATTTCTCGCATCTTATCTCTTCGGGTAAATCTTTTATTCTGAAAGTTCTTGTCCACTCTCCACAATTCAAACAAACCAGTCTTATCCTCTTGTTCATCAATCTTTTAACGAATAGATCTAAAACTTGTAACTCAGGCTTTTCAGGTCCAACAAGTTCTACTCTTTCTTTTATCTTGATTTTTCCTAGAGGAGATAAACCTTCCTTAAAGACTAACTTGATCTCTCTGTTCTGAATCTTCCGGAGAAACTCTTTTACTCCTCTCACGTCCAATTTATCGACTTTGATCTCTCTGAGAGTTTCTTCCCAAACTGGAGTTCTTTCATACAAACTTATTATCTTACTCAACATAGTTTTTCCGTACTCGGCATTCTTTTTGATCACTCCAAACCTTTTAGCTACATGAACAAACCTCCATTGGAATAGTCTAGAATTAGAAAGGTTGAGTTTCAGTAAACCTTCTACAGATTCAGGTTTAGTTTTCAAAAGAATTTTCTTTAATAGATCAAAATCAACTTTCTGTAAGGTTAAGACAACACGATAAGGATCAGTCTTTAGACCGATTGAGCCAAGCTGAGCAGCTAAAACCGTAGAAAGAAACCTCCCTAACGTTTCATTTCCTCTTGTTCCTAAACATGAATGAATCGTTACCCTATTCTGTTCTGTTTCTATCAATATTTTTTTATCAGTCGGAACTAATCCATACTTCATCTGTGCAGATATAGTCTTCACCATCGTCTCAGCACAATTATCATCCACAGGATATCTTCTCTTTATCTCTTCTTTCACTTCTTCTTTAGATCTTTCTTTCAAAGAATCGGATATGAATCTTCTTAATCGAGCAACCTCCTGAGCAACTTGGTAAGGAACAGGCATTAGATCGCCTTCCCAGCCTGGAATAGCTGCTTCAAAATCATCAGAAGGTTCAACGAATATTTTGTTTTCTTCTATCGCTACTATCCTCCAAGGCTCACCTTTAATGATAAAACTCATTCCTTCTTGAGCATGTAAAGAGACGAACTCTTCATCCAAACTCCCAACTCTCTGATTTGTTATCATGTTGATGACTGAGTAGCTTTTCGTGTCAGAAATCGTGCTTAAGTTTTCAAAGTAGTAAATCAAACCATTCCTCGAAGACCTTATAGAATTTCCGTCTATAAAAAGAAGTCTTAGCCCTTGTAAGAGTTTACAAACAGAGAGAAATTCTTTCATACTTAGATTCTTGAAAGGATAAGCCCTCTTAACCATCCTGTAAACTTCTTCTAGACTTATTCTTCCTTTATCCCTAGTTATTCCTATGATTTGATGAGCTAGGACATCCAAAGCATTCTCATGCATTCTCAAAGGTTCTAATTCTCCAGCTAATCCTTGTCTAGCTATTACAGCGGACTCGAAAACATCATCTTCATCAGTAGTTACTATCACTCCTTCTGAAATTCTCCCTAGCTCATGACCTGAACGACCAACTCTTTGTACAAGCTTCGAAACAACGCGAGGAGACATGTATTGCAAGATGAAATCTATAGAGCCTATGTCTATCCCTAATTCTAAGGAAGAAGTACAAATTATACTCTTCAACCTTTGATTTTTAAAGTCTTCTTCAACCCTAATTCTAACTTCCTTACTTAAACTCGAATGATGATTCTCAACAGGAAAGTTTGGATAAGCTTGTTTTAGCCTTGATGTTAAAACTTCTGCGAAGTCACGAGTATTGGTAAAGGTTAGAGTTGAAGTATGAGCCTTAATCAAATCATGGACTGTTCTAAGCCTTGAAGCAGTCGAAACATTTATCAATACTCTTTCAGCTAAACTCAAGTCAGAAGGTAAGGATTTGGGATTCAAAACTTTAATCTTCATTTCTTTAGTCTCTATAGCTTTTATTATTTTCATCTGTCTTTCCCCTGAGATGAAACCAGCAACTTTTTTTGGAGATCCTACAGTTGCTGAGAGTGCTATCAGTTGAAAATCACCACATAACTCTCTGAGTCTTTCTAGCGCCAGAGTTAATTGAGTCCCTCTTTTTGAAGAAGCCAATTCATGAACTTCATCTATGATAACAAATTTAACATTCCTCAAATGTTCTTTCATTTTCTTTGCTGGTAATATTGCCTGTAAAGTTTCTGGTGTAGTTATCAACAAATCAGGAGGAATCTCAGCCTGTTTTTTTCTCACATAAGTAGAAGTATCCCCATGCCTAACAGAAATATCCATTTCAAGTTCATTTCCCCACCAGAGCAACCTCCTAAGCATATCACGATTCAAAGATTTTAAAGGAGTAATGTAAAGAACGCTGATTGGCTTTGACTTTTTTTTCAACCATTCATCGAATACAGGAAGCATAGCACTTTCTGTCTTTCCCACACCAGTCGGAGCAATTAACAGAACATTCTTCCCAGAGATTATAGGAGGTATTCCTAATTCCTGAACCAGAGTTGGCTTTTTAAACCCTCTTTTTCTTATCAAATTCTGCAATTTTTCACTCAAAAGTTCGAAAACCATAGAATTACCTCTAAACGAGACAGGAGTATTAATACATGCGGCTTATACATAAATGGCAATTGAAATGTATCGAGTAATTTAATAAAAATTTTGGTTATTTAGAATAGTTTTATTTTATTCATGTATTTTTCTTTCTAACGGTTTCAATCTCAATACTCCGAAAACTATTAAAGTTACTATTATCGCAGAAAGGTAATAACCAACTCCTATAGCTATTCCTATAGCTGTAGTTATCCAGAGTGAAGCTGCAGTCGTTACTCCAATCACTTGACCCCCACTCTTCAATATACAACCCGCTCCTATGAAACCCATTCCAGTGATTATAGCAGCAGCTACTCTTGCAGGATCGGCTTGAGGAAATGCATTAAAAGAGAGAATAGTAAATAGAGTTGCACTCACGCATACTATCATATGGGTTCTCAGGCCTGCGGGTCTTTTTTCACTTTCTCTCTCGAATCCTATGACAGTACCCAAAGCTAAAGCAACTAATAACCTAACTATGATATCGAATTCTGAAATCATAATTAAATTTTGAGTTTAGCTATATTTATTGTTGAATGATGATAAAATACCCAATGAATAAGAAAGAAATCGCTGAGGAATTAATAAGAGTTTTGAAAAGAAGATATGGAAACCGAATAAAGAGGATGATTGATAAAGAAGATGTTTTCAAGCTTTTGATAACAACCATTCTTTCTCAGAGAACTAGAGATGAGAGCACAAGAAAGGCATCGAAAAATCTTTTTTCTAAAGTTAACACTCCGAAACAAATTCTTGATCTGAAGGAGAGAGAACTTGAAGAATTAATAAAGCCTTCAGGAATGTATCGACAGAAAGCAAGAA
>CAZQBB010000020.1:0-296 GCA_964591915.1 uncultured archaeon | reverse complement strand
AAAATAAAAAAAGTTTGTAGAATGCTTCTGAGGAAATACCAAGGAAAGGTCCCTAAAACAAGAGAAGAATTACTTAAGTTGCCTGGAGTTGGTTTGAAAACTAGCAACGTAGTTTTGAGTTACGGATATGGAAAACCTGTAATAGCTGTGGATGTTCATGTGGAAGTTATATCTAAAAGATTAGGACTTGTTCCACAAAGTGCGTCTGTAAAAGAAGTTGAGGATAAACTTGAACTCTTAATACGACCTGAAGATAGATGGATTGTTAATATGGGTTTGGTCCATCTTGGAAAAGA
>CAZQBB010000019.1:0-8228 GCA_964591915.1 uncultured archaeon | reverse complement strand
TCCCAACCTAACACAAATAAACCAATGCACATAGGTCATGCTCGTAATACAGCCTTAGGTGATAGCCTTTCCAGAATTTTATCTTTCTCTGGGTATGATGTGATTAAAGCTAACTATTTTGGTGATATAGGACTCCATGTTGCAAAAAGTATACTCGGTTACTTAAAATGGGGAAGAAACTTAAAACCAAAAAAGAAACCTGATCATTTTGTTGGGGACTTCTACACGAAATATTATGAAGAAGTAAAGAATAATCCTGAACTCGAAGAAGAGGCTAGAGAAATCTTGAGGAGATGGGAAAAAAATGATAAAAGAATATTAGCATTATGGAAGAAGATGAGGAAATGGTGCTTGGAAGGTTTTAAAGAAACCTATAAGAGGTTTGGAGTTAGCTTTGATGTTTATTTCTTTGAAAGTCAATTCGAAAAAATCGGAAAAGAAATAGCAAAGAAAGTTTTAGAAAAAGGAATAGCATTCAAGACCGATGACGGTGCTGTTGTTGCTGATTTGGAGAAACATGGTCTTCCTTCTTGTGTGATACTTCGTTCCGATGGAACAAGCCTTTATTCAACGAAGGATTTAGCCTTGGGAATAGAAAAGTTCGAGAAATATGGAATAGAAAAATCCATATATGTTGTTGGTTCTGAGCAAAAACTTTACCTTAAACAGATATTCAAGATACTCGAGCTTCTTGGTTATAAAAAAGCAAAAGATTGTTATCATCTTGCTTATGGTTTGGTAATGCTACCGGAAGGTAAGATGTCTTCTAGAAAGGGAACTGCCGTCCTCTTAGACAATTTACTCGATGAGCTTAAAGAATTGGCTTATGGAATAGTGAGTAAAAATAATCCTAAAATGAGTGAAAAGGAAAAAAATATGATAGCTGAAAGTGTTGGATTAGCTGCCTTAAAATATGCATTGCTTAAAGTATCTCCAGAGAAAAATATCCTTTTTGATAAGAAAGAAGTAATACAGTTCGAAGGAAATACAGGGCCATATCTTCAGTATGCTCATACTCGTTGTTCGAGTATCCTAAGAAAAGCTGGAAAACATAGTGTTAATCTCGAGAACGATAATCTTACTGAAGAAGAAAATAAACTTCTGATGAAATTAGCCGAATTCCCTCAAACAGTTGAGTTAGCAACGAAGGATTTGAGACCACACTACATCTGTAGTTATGCTTATGATTTAGCTACTCTCTTTAACGAGTTTTATCATAAATGTCCAGTCATAAAAGCTGAACCTGAAAGCCTTAGAGATTTTCGATTAACTTTGGTAAAAGCTGTGGAAATCGTGTTGAAAATTTCCCTCAATCTCTTGGGAATAAAAACTCTAGAAAGAATGTAATTAAAAGTTTTTTAATATTAAAATTTTAATTATAGTATAATGAAATTTTTGGTGGAAGAAACAAAGGAGGGGCAAAAAGCATACAAAACGTTACTCATTGATAACCCTAGGCTTTTTTCGACTCTGAGTAATGAGCTTGCTCTTAAAATTCTTAGAGAGATAGCAAAATATCCTTCTTGTGCAATGGATGTAGCAAGAAGGCTTAATGTGCATGAACAGAAAATCTACTACCATATGAGAAATCTAGAAAAACTAGGGTTAATAAAAGTTGAAAGAACTGAAGAAAGAGTAGGAGCAATAGCTAAGATATATTCTGTGGTTTATCCTGTGGTCTCTTTTAAGCTCTTTGAAGGGGAATGTATAAAAGATGTAAAAACAAGGGCAGAAGAATTAGATTTTTTGAAACCTTTCATCGAAAATGGTAAATTCAACTCTTTGATCATAGTAGGAAGTCCTGACCCTCACGGAAAATATAAAGCTCCAGCTTCTGATGGATATTGTGCGATAGATTTAGGAATGTTTCTTGGTCAATTTGTAAAGAATCCTTCACTTCCTTACTATAAACTGGATACTCAAGTAAGAGAAAAAGATTTGGATAATAACATAATACTCATAGGCGGTCCTAAGACTAACATAATAGCTGAAAGAATAAATAAAAAATTACCGATTTATTTCGATTATTCAGAGGAGTTACTGGAATGGAACATAGTTTCTTCCATAACCAAAACGATCTACAGAGAAACTCAGATAGGATTTGTCGTCCGTATATGCAATCCTTTCTCAGAAGAGAAAGAAATACTTCTCTTTTCGGGGAAGGGATTTAAAGGGACAAGAGCTGCAGTTTTGGCGTTCATAAAACATCTAAAAAGAATCATAGAAGGGAATCGTGCGGACAGAACAAAAATAGCTAATGTTGTCAGGGGAATAGACGTGGATTCTGATGGAATCATAGATGATGTTGAGTTCTTGGAGTAAGTTTTATATTTCACTAATTACATAGTCTATCTCTAAAGATGATATTATGAAAGAAAAATTAGTTGTTGATATAAAAGATCCTTGTGCCACTGACGGAAAATTAACAGGAGGAAAAGGCTCTAACTTAGCAAAATTAGTAAAAATTGTCGGCGAAGAAAATGTACCGTATGCTATTATGGTTACTACACAATTCTCTAAAGCTCTGTTGAATGAAGAAGAGATAATTGAACTAGTCGAAGAGTTAGATGAAAAACTCACTGAATCTGATGAAAAGACTGCTGAGAAAATAGCAGCTAAACTAAGAGAGAAAATTGAAAACATGAGAGTACCCAAAAAACTTTCCAGTATTCTTCTCGAAAAAATCAACTTAATGAAAAAAAAGGTTAAAAGACAGAGAGTTGCTGTCAGGAGTTCTGGTGTTACTGAAGATTTACCTTCGGCTGCTTTTGCTGGTCAATTCGAGACTTATTTGAATGTTCCTCTAGACTCTCGTGTGATCAAGTATGTTTTAAAATGTATTGCATCAGCATACGGATGGAGAGTTGTCGATTATAGGAATGATTTGAGAAAGAGAAGGCTTCTAAACATTTCTGAAGTTGAACTCGTGAAAAAAGGGATAATATCAGTACTCGTTCAAGTTATGATCGATTCTGAAAAAGCTGGGGTTGCTTTTTCCATTGATCCTGATACTGGGAATAGAAATGTTGGTGTAATACAAGCAGTCTATGGCTTAGGGGAGATGATAGTTCAGGGGAAGGAAAATGCCTCTTGGACCGCTTTCATTAAAAAACCTGAAGTTAAGATATTGGGTACTATAGCTCCTCTAAAACCACAGAAAAAAATGTTAGTTTTTGATTTTAAGACTGGAAAGAATAAAGAAGTTCCTGTTAAGTTGAATGATCAGAGAGTTTTAACTTTAGAAGAGGCGCAACAAGTTGCAGAGATGGTAACGAAGATTGAAGAGGCATACGGTAAACCGATGGATGTTGAGTTTGCAGTTGAGAAGGGAAAAGCATACATCACTCAAGCTCGACCTGAAACTGTACATTCTGTGAGAACTGCTTTAACTTTGTATAAACTCAAAAAACAACCAAGAAAAAAACCAATTCTGACTGGAATAGCAGTCGGGACAAAAATTACGGCAGGTCCTGTGGTCAAAGCTAAAGATCATGAAGAAGCTAAGAGAGAAGTTGAAAATTTTAATAAAAAAGGAATCAAACCTATTCTTGTCACTTCTATGACTACTCCCGATTGGGAAGTTGTGATGAACCTAGAAAAAGTGTCTGGGATAATCTGTGAGAGAGGAAATAGAACTTCTCACGCTGCCATAGTCTCAAGAGAAAGGGGCATCCCCTGTGCCGTTAGCGTAGCAAATGCTTTAAAACTCAAAGATGGAGATAAGATTACTCTAGATTGTTCAACAGGAGAAGCTAGAATATATGAAGGAATCTTACCGTTTGAAGTTCAAGAAATTGAATTAAAAGAAATTCCTGAGACTGTTACTAAAGTTTTAGTTAACATAGGATCTCCAGACGAAGCTTTAAAAGTTAGTCAGTTGCCATCAAAAGGGAGTTCTCTAGTCAGAATAGAATTCATAGTTGCTAGCGCTGATATGCATCCTGTTTTCGCCCTAAAAGCTGATAAGTTAGGTTATGAGAGATGGGCTGAGGATATAAAACAAAAGTATCCAGGGATTAAATCCCTTTCACAAGAATATGTTGAAAGACTCAAGACAGGGATTGCTATAATCGCAGCTGCGTTCTATCCGAGAGAAATAATCGTCAGGTTCAGTGATTTTAAAACGAATGAATATTCATCCTTACCCGGAGCAATCCACTATGAAATAGATTGTAACGAGTGTGGTAGGAGTCTATCATTCGTTAAGCAAGATAAATGTCCAATCTGTGGCTCAAAAAACATCGAGTGCAGAAAAGTAGAGCTTGAATCTCTTGAAAACAACCCGATGCTAGGTTTCAGAGGAGCTTCAAGATACATAAGCGAACTTTTTGCTGAAGCATTCAACCTTGAATTAAAAGCATTCATCGAAGTTCATAGATTGAATTTAACCAACGCAATACCTATGGTACCGTTCGTTAGGATTACTGATGAGGCTGAAAAAATCACAAACCAGATTAGAAGAACTTTTGAAGAAGCTAAATTAAGGGTACCGAGGATAATCTTCATGGCAGAAGTTCCTAGTATTTGTTTTACTCCTAAAGAATTTGCTAAATATTGTGATGGTTTTAGCATAGGAAGTAACGATTTAACTCAATTAACTCTAGGTATAGACAGAGACTGTGAAACCCTTGCTTGGGAATTTGATGAATCAAATCCAGCAGTGAAAAAAGCGATTGAAATGCTTTGTGAAGGGGCTCATACGATGAAACCACCTAGAAGTGTTGGTATATGTGGACAAGCTCCGAGTGATTTAGGGAAGGATTTCATAAGATTCTTAGTCATCCATCTAGATTCTATAGGTGTTAACCCTGATAAAGTGATCGAGACTTTACTCTTAGTAAAAGAAATAGAAGATGAACTAAGGATGAAAATAGAAAAACTGAATCGAGATCCTAAAAAAGTTGCTGAAAAGTTAGGTATAAGAAAAACAAACTCAGAATATCTGATTAGAAAACTTTCTTGAAGTAATCATTAAAAATCAAGAATCACAATTCTTATTATGCTTCCAGAAAGTTCAGCTTTTGGAATAGCAATTTTTGGAACTATTCTATTCTTAGGTGTAATAATCTCGAGAATCTCAGAAAAAATTAAATTTCCAAGCATAATACTCTTCATCCTCCTTGGAATATTGATTGGGCCCTATGGACTAAAGATTGAAGGGCGTCCGATAATAACTGCTGAAGAAATACCGATTGGAATTCAATCAATAGTCGGAGTTGCATTGGCTTTTGTCTTATTCAATGCAGGGTTTCTGATGAGATGGCAGAATTTAAGAGAAGCTCTTCTCAGGGCAACAAGGTTGGTAACTATAGGTTTAGGCATCACTATAATCTTACTTGCTGTATGTATTTTTTATTTGTTGAGAATAGATTTCATTTACGCCTTTTTACTAGCTGTGATAATAGGTTCAACAGATCCGTTTGCGATTTTTTCTCTTACTCCTAAACTTAGGCCGACTGTTGCTAAGGCCCTAGAGGCTGAGACAGTCTTGAACGATTCAATAGTGATATTATTAACTTTTACCATTCTTTCAAGTTTGTATAGAGTTGGCCCTCCTCTGACAAAGTTTCTTATCAGTATACTCACAGCCATACTTATCGGAATCATCAGTTCCTTTTCTTGCAGTTATCTGATAAAAAGATTCAGGATTGACAGGAATTCACCCATGTTCTTGATAGGTTTCACCATTTTCATCTATGCTATAACTGAACTTGCGGGAGGTAATGGAATACTCTCATGTTTTATTTTCGGTTTAATCTTAAGTAACATTAAACTTCCGTACACTAGAAACATAAAGATAGTTCAGAAACAGATAAACGCTATAATAATGGTTATAATTTTCACACTCATGGGAATTTTATTGAACATACAACAACTTACCCATATAGACTGGATGAATGGAATAATAATCTCCTTTTTCTTGATATTCTTGATAAGGCCGGTATCGGTCCTTGTAAGTCTTTTCAAAGATAAATTAACTCTCGATGAAAAGATGAGAATAGGCTTGATAGGACCAAGAGGTATAGTTTCTGCGGCTTTAGCTCTTCAAGTAGGAAGTTCAGGTTTATTGTATGTGAGTAAGATAGTAGATATAACTTTTGTTGTGATAATAACTACAATTCTTGTTGATAGTTTGATCTTTCTTGCAATCAAAAGAAAAAAAGCAAAATCTTAAACTTTCTTCAGGATCCAAATCTCATCAAACAGTTTTTGCTGCTCTGTCTTTACATCTCCTCTGAATGAAAGATGTAAAAGAGGAACGAAATTTTTAATTATATCATCCCTTTCCCATTTCTTCACAAGTTTGGAAAAACCAATTTTCTTCTTCTTTAATCTTGATAAGAGATTATCTATCTCAGACATCAGTTCTCTTATTCTCATTTCAATATCTTCTCCTTCTTCAACATTTTCTTCTAACTCTCTTCTAATTCTTTTCCTCACTCTTTCTTTCTTTTCCTTGACTTTCATCGCTTTCTTAAGAGCATCAATCAACTCATTCAACGTGACCTTTCTTCTAACGATTCTCCTGATCGGAGGCCTCAGGTCAAGTTTTTTTAACCCTTCTTTTATCACCCGGAGTTCCTCGTCCTCCAATGCTTCTTCAGGAAAATATTCTTCCTCTTCTTTCTTGAAAGGATAAAGAGTCTCGCATTTTATTTTTAAGAGTATCGCTGCCACTAGAACTACTTTAGCAGGAATTCTAAAATCAAGAACTCTTAATTTTTCCACATATTTCAAGAAGGAATCGGCTAACTTGATTATATCGATATCCCAAGGGTTCAATCCTTCATAGGATACTATATGGTAGATTAAATCCTCCCACGATTGTTCTTCGATTATGAGCTTTAAGAGATTTTGTTCTTTCATTCTACACATCCAACAAATACAATCCTAGCTTCTCATCAAAAATTCTAGTCACTTTTTCAGTTTCTATTATCATGACTTCTATCAACTTTATTCTTCCGTTCACCACATGACCTCCGTATGTTTTTCCTTTTTCTTTTGCAAACACCCCGTGCATATGTATCAGTAAATCCCCACTTTTTTCCTTTCTACTCAAATTTCCATAACAAGAAACTATCTCAACTTTCTTTACGCTAAATTTCTCGTAATCCTTTTTTTTCCAATCAAAGAAACCAAGAGTGACTTCATCAAGAAAACCTATGACAAAAATCAAACCAGATTTTATCTTTTTCGAATCTATGAAATCTTTTAGAGTCTTCATTAATGTACCCTTCTCAAATCTTTTGAATAAAATTCTTTTCGATCTCATCCACTTTCCTTCGGTAATTCTAACCCAAGAATCTTGGATTCCCCATTCTCCATAGTGACACCATATACTATATCCCCTTGTTTTATAGTATAATCATTATGAGTGATGACTATGAACTGTTCTTTCTTAGAGAGTTTCTTTATCATCTCAACTACTCTTTTAGTATTAACCTTATCCAAAGGAGCATCGATCTCATCCAGAATGTAAAAGGGAGCAGGTTTGTACTTTTGAACAGCAAACAAGAATGCTAAAGCTGTCAGAGTTTTTTCTCCCCCTGACATAGCATCGATATTAGTCATACTTTTTCCTTTTGGGCTTGCTTGTATGAGTAACCCACTCTCTATATCTAAGGGATTCTCCAGTTCAAGAGATGCATTTCCTTCAGCGATTTCTCTGAATACTTCTCTAAAATTCTTGTCTATTGCTCTTAGACATTCATAGAAAGCTTCTTTTTTCTTTTCATCTATCTTGTTCATCATTTCTACTATCGCTTCTTTCTCTTCCCTTATCTTATCATATTTTTTCTTCAGTTCATCAAACTCTCCCTTAAACTCTTCATAATCCTCTATAGCTTTCAGATTAATCAAACCAAAAGAATTAAGAGTTGTTATCGTTTCCTGAATCTTAAACTCTAGAACTTTTAGTTCTTCATCTATAAATTTTATCCCTTTGTACTTCTCAACTTCTAATTTTAGATTATTCAATTCAGCTTCTTTCTTAGCGAAATTTATCTTCAACTTGTTTATCTTACTTTGAATCATCAATCTCTTCTCGAACAATTCTTTTCTCTTCAATCTCAGTTCATCTAAACTCTTATCAATCTCTTCTTTCTCTTTTTCTAATTCTAGTACTTCTTTGCTTTCTTTCTCTTTACTCTTTCTTAATTCTTCCAGCTTCTTGTTTAGTTGTCCTATTTCTATCCTTAGAAAATTTATCTCTTCCTCTAGCTCTTTCT
>CAZQBB010000018.1:7920-8522 GCA_964591915.1 uncultured archaeon | reverse complement strand
CTCTCAATCTACTCAATCTTCTAGCTTCCGAATTCATTTCTTTTTTTGCTATCTCAATAGCTTTGGCAAAACCAACTATTCCTGGAATGTTTACAGTAGAAGATCTCAATCCGAATTCATGACCCCCTCCATGCAACAAAGGTTCTATTCTTGTCCCTTCTCTCACAAAAAGAGCACCAACTCCCTTTGGCCCGTACATCTTATGGGCATTAACTGTCAGAAGATCAACTTTCATTTTTTTAACGTCAATAGGAATCTTTCCAAAGCTTTGAGCTGCATCGGTATGAAAATAAACTCCCTTTTCTCTGCAGATTTTCCCTATTTCTTCTATTGGTTCAATAGTTCCTATCTCGTTATTAGCATGCATTATGGAAACGAGTATCGTATCTTTTCTTATCGAAGATTCTAACTCTTCCAACTTCACGAGTCCATGTTCATCGACTGGTAAATAGGTGACTTCAAAACCATGCCGCTCTAGCCACTTACAGGTATTCAAAACGCAAGGGTGTTCTGTCTTCTGGGTGATTATATGCTTACCCTTATCTCTATTGGCAAAAGCTATACCCTTTAGGACTAAGTTATCTGATTCAGTCCCACCTGAA
>CAZQBB010000018.1:0-7910 GCA_964591915.1 uncultured archaeon | reverse complement strand
TGTCTTTCAAGCCATTTCGCTGAATCTAACACACAGTGATGCTCTATAGAAGAAACAATAATGTGTTTTCCTTTATCTTTGTTCGCAAAAGCTATTCCTTTCAAGGCAAGATTATTCGATTCTGTAGCGCTTCCGGTAAAGATCAGTTCACTCTCTTTTGCATTCATCAAACTCGCAACTTCTTTCCTCCCTTCTTCCAAAGCTTCTTTTGCTTCTCTCCCCCAAGAATGTAAAGACATCGAATTCCCAAACTTTTTTAGGAAGAAAGGTTTCATTGCCTCTAACACTCTAGGGTCAACAGGAGTTGTAGCGGCATAATCCATGTAGATTCTTTTCACTTTATCACTTGACTATATAACGATGTTATAATATTTAAGCTTATCCTTCAAAATAAAAAACATGAAACTATTCTGTGAGGAGATGGTGAGAAACTTTTTACCAGCAGTAAGATCTTTACTAGCGAAGAGACTTCTCGAAGATTATAACTTAACACAGAAACAAGCAGCAGATCTGTTGGGTGTAACTCAACCTGCAATCTCTCAGTACATGAGAGAATCTAGAGGAATCAAAGTAAGGATAATCGAAAAAAAGGAGAACATAATAAAGTTGATAGACGAGTTAGCTGATGATATAGTTTCTCAAAGACTCACACCTGAAGAAAAGAGATCAAAATTCTGTAAGATTTGTGAGGCTTTTAAGAGCGAGACTTCCTTCTCTTAGGATACTTTCTTTTTCCCATCCTTTTAACTGTGCTGTAGACAACACCGTTAAAAATTCCGAGGAATGGAATGAGCATCGTTAATAAAGCATAAGCAGTTATTGCCGTCAAGAGTGGAGTTATCTTCAAGAAAATCCGGAAAAATGGAAAACGTTTAATCAATTCTTTTTCAATCCCAATTTCTTGGCTCTCGATTTCAGCTACAGTACGATTCTTATAACTTTCAATCCCCTGGATCATACCTTCATACAAAGGTTTACACTTTTTCTTAGTATCCTCATCGAACATATTGTATCGTTCCCTCAAGCTATACTCAAAACCTTCAGTTATTTGCTGTATTTGTTCTTTCTCCATTTCTTTGATACTGCTCATGTTTGGGATAAAACTCAGCATCAAGTTCATGTTTGATTCGTACGCTTCTTTTTCATAGGTTTCCATGTTTATGAACGTTGTAATGAAGATTCCTATACATAAGAAAACACTCATTAACCCCAGACGAGAAGTGATGACGGAGTAGGCAGTACAAAAATTACTCTTCTTGGGTTCAAATGTCTTCTGAACCCAGAGTGTACCGATGAAAAGAGAAAAAGCAGTAAGAATCATTATTATCGTTTTTGAAAAAAATATTATCAATAGAATAAAAATGAATTGAGAGATTATTAGGGTTTTTTTATTTATTTTTTCAATAAAGTTTATCTGAAAAAGAAAACCAAAACTTACGATTATCAAAAAGATTATAATCACCCACAAAACATTATCCCAAAGATAAAGAAACGTTGATGATAATGCTTTGGACACATCATTCTCTTTCACTCCTTGAAAGAAGATTATTAACGCATCATTCTGTATGAATATAGCATTTGAGAGTGTCAAAGGAGAAAGAGAAAGAAAAATTATTCCGATAAGGAAGAAAATAGACGGGAGACATGAAATAAAATTAAATTTCATCTTCATCCTTTATACTCATATAATTTTCTTCTCCTGATTATTTTTTCTTTTAATTTTTGGATCTCTTTTTTGATTTTTTCTTTAATTTCATCCTTTTTTCTCTTGTACACATACCCCTTTTCTGGTTTATAAGTTGGGGTTGGCCATAAAAGATAAGCTAGAAAACCTGCTCCTACGATTCCTATTCCAACGAGGATCCATTTAACCCATTCCCATACGTTTACTCCTTTTGGTGTGGTTGCTTCTACAAGAGCATTTTTAGTTTTGTTGAGCAGGTCTTCGATATCGTCTAGAAGCAAGTACGCTGACATATAATCACTTTGATTTAAGTAATTAAGGGCTTCGTTGATCTTTGAGTTCAACTGATTGAAAAGGCTTTCAACTTCAGTCAAGTTATACCCTTGTGCTTTACTACTGTTTATAGCTTTTCCAAGGTTCTTTGCTTCATTCTTTAAAGAGGAAAGATTCGCTACTATCTCTGCTTGGAGTTTTGATCCAGGAATTACTCTGAGTGTGAATCTTTGGAAATCACTACCATAACCGCTGTATGCTTTAAACATTCCTTTGTAATCCATGACACTAGCGTTTTCTGGTATCTTGAATGTTATGTTAAACGTATAGTTATCTCCATATGATATAAGAACTGAGGAAGGACTAACATCATACCAGTTTGAACTCATATTCAGGATGGTTAAACTCACAGTTTGACTGATCGTATCGTTTATGTTCTTTACTGTAACTGAAATACTTTTGTTCTGACCTTGTTCGATTTCAACAAGAGAGGGATAATCGGTTATGTTTAAGTAGACTGCTTCTTCTACAGGAATGGTTGTTGTGGTTGTCGTAGAAGTACTTGTGCTCGCTGCTGTTGTAGTGGTCGTTGTCGATGGAACATAAACGTTTGTTGAAAAAGAAAGATTATTGAACCATATGCCAGAAGTTCCATTCACAGTTGAAGTTCCTGTTCCTTCACTACTTCCTGCAGTTATCGTCCATGCAACGTAGCAAACCTGAGTTCCGTTTGGGTTTATCGATGATATAGTTACTTCTTCTCCAGGAGTTCCAGTGACTCCACAATTTGAACTTATGCTGGAATATGATACACTACTTATGTATGAACCTTTGTTCAATTTTATCTTCGGAGTTAATGCTTTTACTGGACCATAATTTTTGATAGAAACGTTCACAGTCCCAGAAGTACCGTTACTCAGGCTTGAAGGATAACTTACGAGCGCCATATACAATCCTGTATTGTTCAACAAGAATGAGGTGTTGACACCTTCACCTGAAAATCTAACATTCCTCGTATAACTAATATTGACATGTATATCATAAAAACCACCCGGTTTATTTGCTGGAACTGTGAAATTGACATTATAATAATCGGGATAGTAGAGAGGATTCGTTCCATTATACGATGATAAACTTCCTGACGTTGGGATTCTGTAAGAGCTAACATTCCTGTTGATTAACCAGATAGAAAAGTTTGAAGTTGTTAAACTGTTTCCTGCTTCAATTTCAGTTCCATTAATATAATAAACTTTAACTTTCGCTGTGATGTTCTCTGATGTAGTACTGTTTTCTACTATGTTATTTCCATCGATTGAAACTATATCAAAGACTCTTACATCCAACAGATCAGTTAAATTAAGCCTCAAGGTGAGGTTAAAGGTTGGATAAGGATGGGAACTTAAAGATATAGAAGAATTCGTTGCGTTGATGAATATCCATCCTTCATACAACCCTTTAGGCATAGAACTGTTGAAAGTTATGTTCACGTTCAGGGTTTGAGAGCTGTGATTAGTGATTGAAGTTATTTTGTTGAAAATGAATGTGGGATGGTAACCACTACAACTTCCTGAAACACAAGAAAGAACGTTTGAAGAATTTGTGATGTTAATAACCAAGTCATAATCCCCAGTGTTGTTAAGAATGAAATTCAGAATTCTAGTTATGTTAGCTCCATAGTTTTCATCAACTCTAGTTATCATAGAATTCATAGTGTTGTTAACCACAAGCATAGGTGTTGTTACATTGACTGAGAATGGGATATCTATTCCAGCGTTATTGCTATCGATATATCGAATGTAGCCTTTGTAAGTTCCACTCATCGTATTGTTTGGAATCGTGAAGTTAATCTGAATGCCAGTTGAGGAATTGCTCTCACCACTCCTGTTGAAAGTCATACTCGTGTAATTACTCCTAATCCAGCTTGATGGAGAAACATAGATTGAAACTTTAACATCATACGGGTCTGTAATCACAGAGTTATTCCTTACTTCTACTCTCCATAAACCAGCGCTACTTCCAATACTAGAGATTTCATCGTATTCTTCTTCCATCACTCCGGTTATGTTCGCATAAACGTGTTTATTGACTGAACTTCCGACTAAGAGTCCACTTTGATTATAAACTTCGAAAGAATAGTTACTACCTCCAGTCCAGTTCATACTGACTCTCACTTTAGAAGCAAAAGATGGAACTATGAAAGTGAAATTATTACTTCCACTCCCACTGAATTTTTTCTCATAGTATACTTCTTTTTGTTCAACCACATTCGATAGGCTTAAGTTTAATTCATTCCTGAGAGTGAAATTCTTTTGGATTGTTTCGCTTGCATTCTTCACTCCCAGATCGATCGAAGAAACTCTTTGATTCGTTGAATTCAATAAATTCAAACCTGTAAAAGTTATGTAACCTGTGTAAGATATTGAAGAGGTTGAATTTCCGTAAACTCTTATTTCCCACATAGCACTTGAAGAAGGCAAGAAATTATGGAGTAGCCACTCAGTATTAGAACTTTTATTAATTGATTTCGCCTTCAAGTTTCCTGAATCATCGAGTAGGAAAAGATCTGTATCAGCAGAAGAACTCAAGTTAATTGCTACTCCAGTAACATTCGTTGTTCCGTTGGATAATTCTGTTATGTTAAAGTAGTAAGAATGATAAGTCGTTGCGTTTGGCGTAAAATTTCCATTAAAACTTTCTATACCGGTTGAAAGAAAGTTAGCATTATTACTTGCAGAAATCGGTATGTCTATGAAGACTGTGATGTTCGCTGTCTCGTTAGTTTGAGTTTTATTCCTGATTGTGAATTTTTCGACCCAATAACGACCAGGCTTGCATTGAAGATGAGAATACTGGCCAACATTATCGATCACAGTTGCGATTGAACTGTTTGTTGCATTCAACGGTCCTATGAAGTTATCATACGAGTTTGATTCATTAACATCTATAATAAACAAACGATACTCTCCAGGTTGACAATATGTAAGACTGTTAATCTGAGAATAATTAGGAATGACAGAGGAAGTTCCATTCAGGATTTCTACTGTTATATTGTTAAAACTCTCATTGATGGTTATCGTTATGTTGGAAGCATAATTATTTGTCCAGTTCAAGAACAACTCAACAGGCTTAACGTAAAATTCTCCCTCGGGCTCGCTCCAAACAGTTCTTTCAATAAATATTGAAACGTTAGAAGTTGAATTGTCAGTAGAATTAAAGATTTTAACGGTAAAATTATAAGTTCCATATATTTCTTTTGGCACACTTACATTAAACCAAAAGCTTGTATTAGCGTTCAAAGAAATGTTTTCTGAAGCTGAAGAATTAAACCAAGAAAGTTCGTTCCCAGAAGAAGAAAAATTAGAAAGAGAAGAAGTAGTTCCGTTTGAACTCTGAATGAAAGAAAAATTATCAGGAAGAGTTATGTTAACTTTTGTAGCATCTTTAATATCCGTGTTGTTAAAAGTTATGTTCACGTTTTTAATCATTCCTGCATCTATAGAACTAGGAGCTATCGAGGGAACAAAAGCTTTCACGAGAACTAATAAAACAAAGAAGGAGATAGGAATAAATAAGAATAAATGAATTAACTTCATCCAATCATTAATTTTTATCACTTTTTCGCATATAAACTTTCTCATGGGGTTAACCTGTTCCTATCTCTCGGAAACATACAGCATTCTCTTATATTTTTCATACCAGTTATCGTCATGGTTATTCTCTCCAAACCGATGGACCAACCAGCATGAGGCGGGGCCCCATACTTGAAACAATTCACATAATACTCAAAATTTTTCGGGTTCAACCCAAACCTCTTAATCTGTTTCATCAACAAATCAGGGTCATGAATCCTCTGTGTTCCAGATGCTATCTCCAAACCATTATGTATTAAATCGAAAGCATGGCATATTTTTGGGTTGTCCTCATACGGCATAGTATAGAAAGTCTTTGCTTGGGTCGGCCAACCTTTCAGGAAAAAAGCATCACCAAAAATCTCAGAAAGTTTTTCCTCTTGTAGTTTGGAAAAATCATCTCCCCACTCTATTCTTTCCCCTCTTTTCTTTAATGCCTCTACAGCTTGAGTATAGCTGATCCTTCTTAAAGGAATCTTAGGAATGCTTATCTTTCTCTTGAGAATCTTCAATTCTTCTTTACAATTCTTCTTCACAGATTTTAAGATATGGATAAAAAGTCTCTCTAAAACTTCCATAACATCTTCTTCCGAATCGATAAAAGCCATCTCTACATCCATTTGTCTTATTTCATTTAAATGAGTTGGTTTGTTAAACTTTTCTGCTCTCCAGACTGGAACTACTGTGAAAACCTTTCCTAAAGAAATAGCACACATCTGTTTGTAGAGTTGAGGACTTTGAGCTAAAAAAGCCTTTTTTTCAAAGTAGGGAATTGGAAATAAGTCTGCTCCTCCTTCACTCGCTGAAGCTATTATCGAAGGAGGTTGAATCTCTATGAATCCTTCGTTCCTTAAGAATTCTCTGAAAGTTCTCAAGATATCATTCTGAACCTTGAAAATAGATAATGTTTTATCATTCCTTAAATCCAAAAAACGCCAATTTAATCTCGTTTCTAGTTCAGCCTGTGTTTTCCCACTAGGATCAAGAGGAAGAGGAGTCTCAGCCAAACCGAGAATTTCTATCTTCTTAGGAATTATTTCTCTCCCTCCTGGTGCTTCTTTATTCTTCCTCACATCTCCTTCTACTGAAATAGAAGATTGTCTTGTTATCTTATCTACTAAATCAAAAATTTTCCTTGAAACCTTCTTTTTAGGGAGTGTTATTTGAATATCTCCAGAAGGGGTATGGAGTTTAATGAACTTTATTCCTCCTAGGTTTCTTATCTCTTCTACCCAACCGTTAACTCGCATGGTATCCTCTCTTGAACTTCTATATAACTTTCTTATGCGAGGAATTTAAGTTTTTAAACTAAAGAATAATCAGCCTTAAATCCGATGAAGAATGATGGGCGTCTTGAAATAAGATGAAGAAACCCTTAAGTACAGAGGAGAGGAAAACATTTTTATTCCCATAAGAGAAATTAAAAATATGAGTTTAAAGAGATTCTTAATACCTGATTTAAGGAAGATTTTGATCTATGCTTTCTTATTCGCTTTCATTTTCATTCTACCTTTGATCATTTTCTTTGCTCCTGCTTGTGCTGCAAACATAAAGTGCAGGGAAGCTTTCATCTTTTCCTTCAAGATTTCGGTTGTAGCAATCCTTCCGATTTATTTTGTTTCTTGTGTTTATGTTTGGATTTATGATGCTTTGACTAAAAAATCAAAGAGGAAGAAATAATCAATTCACGATTTCAAGTTCTTAGAGAGATGTGAGAAAGTAAACACGCCCCGGGAGGGATAAAATTAGCTACCTCTAATGCCTCACTACTATATCTTTGGATATACTAATATATAAATTTTTTTAAGTTGAGAAGAAATAAAAATAAATGATGACAAAAAAGGGTTTAATCGCTTCAAATCCCAAATCGTTAAGGTTATCAACCAAAATTACACATTGTGTCGATCTTCTATCATTGGATTTTTTCTCGATAATGGGTTGCCATGGATCTTGAAATTCTGGATAAAAATAAAACGATGTAAAAGAATTCTTAACTTCCAATATAAAATATCTTAGACTCTACCACAGTACAACCAGCTATGTTATCTTCAACTGTTATTTCTAATCTATAGTAACCAGCAACATAGCTGGTATCTGGAGTGAATCCACTTTCCACTGTCAGCATACCATCATAGAATCCCGTATTTCTACCTCTATCATAATCTGTCCATTCTTGGCTTCCTGTAGGACCGTACAGTCTTTCATACCTGTGGATGTCATACTGTCCATTGTGAGTGAATCCGTACAAATAGTATTTGAATCTGGCTTCAGTCGTGCTATACGGATAGCTATCTTGGATATCTATTTCAATTGAAGCATCTTCA
>CAZQBB010000017.1:0-8753 GCA_964591915.1 uncultured archaeon | reverse complement strand
GCCATACTTTTCTTTTAGTCTGTAAGCTTCATCCAGATAGATCTTCTTATCTCCGCTGAATTCTCTCTCTTTTCCTCCATAGGTAGGAGGAACCTTATAAGTCACGACAGTAGCTTTAGGTTCAAACTCAAGCTTTGTCAAGTTACTATCCATTATCCTGAAACAAACATCTACAAAATCATCTTTTAAGATCGGGAGAAGATTCTGAATTTCAGGCATCCCTGGCCTTGAGTTTATCTCGAAAACTTTAACACCATCTCTTGATATCGTGTAAGCCATGTACATCGGAACTCCCCATAAACCAGGATTGTTTCCCTTTCCTTTGAGCTTCTGGAATATCTTGTTACCGATGTTTATTCCTTCGTTCCAATCTTTCTGATCCATAAAAGGTAATAGATTTTCTCTGTCTTTGTAGGATCCCATTCCACCAGTGTTTGGTCCTTTGTCTTCTTCGAATGCTCTCTTGTAATCTCTCACAGCTGGAGTTGAGATCAAATGCTTCCCATCAGAGAAGAACTGAAGACTGAATTCTTCTCCCTCGATTTTCTCCTCTATTATCACTGGGCCATGTTCGAATATGGAGAAAAAATGATTGAAAAGTTCTTCTCTCGTATTGAAATGATCTCCCCAAACTCCAACTCCTTTACCAGTAGCTGGTCTATCAGGTTTTACTGCAACTTGGTTATTTAATTCATCCAACCAAGCTGAAGCTTCTTTTTTCGCTTCTTCTTTTGAATACTGACTAGGATCAAAAACTTTAAACCTTGGGTTGGCTTCAGGACAACATTCTTGAAGCAATCTTCTCTGAGCGACTTTACTCCCTTCTATGGCATACTCTCTCGTCGGACAGATCACTGGTATTCCCGTTTCTCTCTCAACCAAATCCCTCACACCGTCTATTATAGGTCCTTCTGGTCCAACTATCCCAAAGTCTATACTCTCTCTGTACTTTTTAGCAAATTCGCATATCCTCCTAACGTTCAGGTCTGGAATTACTGTGTGTACCCTTGCCTTCTTCACGTTGTAAGGATTTCTTTGTTTATCAGCGATGAAAAATTCAACTTCATAGTCTTGACTTTTCGAGAAAGCATCTATCATCGAAACAGCTCTCGCACCATAACTCACAACCAGTATTCCAACTTTATCCATACTCATCACTCCAGTTCCTTTTCCCAATACCTTATCCTCTTCAAAGATGTTTGACTCTTCATCTTATCAGCCACAGATTGAGCCAAAGGTGTGGGATATTCTCCAGTTAAGCATGCCAAACAGAGTTCAGATTTTTTGAAACCTATGGCGTTAACCAATCCTTCTATGGTTTGGTAACAAAGTTTATCAGCTCCTATGATTTTTCTTATCTCATCGATACTGTTGTTCGCCGCTATCAGTTCACCATGAGTAGCTATGTCTATCCCATAGAAGCATGGAGAGATTATAGGAGGACACGTTATCCATACATCCACTCTTTTTGCACCGGCTTTCTTCACAAGATTAACTATTTTTTTTGATGTAGTTCCTCTGACTATACTATCATCTACTAGGATGATGTGTTTATCCTTGAGAACAGACTTGACCGGACTTAGCTTGACATTCACCGCATCGTCTCTCATCGTTTGAGATGGCATGATGAAAGTCCTCCAGATATAACGATTCTTTATCAAGCCTTCTGCTACTGGCAATCCAGTCTCTCTTGCTATTCCTTCAGCAGCAGGTCTTGAGGTGTCAGGGACTGGAATTATCACATCTGCATCGGAAGAATAAGTTTTAGCCAAGTTCTTTCCCAGTTCAACTCTTACATCATAAACACTCTTTTTCTCTATCACACTATCAGGACGGCTGAAGTAAACATATTCGAACATGCAATGTTTTCTCTTACAGGGAAGTATCTTCTTTCTCTCTATGTTTCCGTCCTCATCTGATATTATCAGCTCTCCTCCTTTCACATCGTATTTTAGCTCAGCGTCGTTAGCTTGAAGTGCAACACTCTCTGAAGCAAATATCTTTGCGTTTTCATTCTCACCGAAGCAGAATGGCCTGAATGAATGAGGATCACGGAATGCTATGAACTTCTTTTCACCAGTGAAAGCTACCGTTGAATAGGAACCTTCAATTCTCTGCATTAAATTTAAGACTGCATTCTCAACATCCTTATTCTTTAATAACTCTTCTGCTAGAACGTTAAGTATGATCTCTGCATCACAACTTGAGGTTAAATGCCTTCCGTTTTCGTTGAGTTCTTTCCTCAAATCAAGATAATTGACCAAGTTTCCGTTGTGTGCTAATACTATCCCACGCTTGGGATAATCTACCATGAACGGTTGGGCATCTCTCAATCTTGAACCACCCACTGTAGAATAACGAACATGACCTATCCCGACTTTTCCCTTCATCGATTTGAGTAGGTCTGAAGAAATAGCATTAACGACCAAGCCCATGAATTTCTTCAAGTGTATCTCTGATTCGTCGATGAGTGATAAACCGCATGATTCTTGTCCTCTATGCTGTAACGCTATCAACCCATTATAAATCATACTAGAAGCTTTGTCTTCCTCGTTGGATATTATCCCGAATACCCCACACGACTCTTTCTTCATTTCAACATCTTAATATAATCTTTGGATCAATTTAAAATTTTTTAACATGAATGTGTTAAACTCGAACCAAGGATTTCATAGGGCATGAAAGTTCTTTCTCTAATCTTTTAATCGAATCTCCAACAGAGATTATAGTAAAAACACCCACTACTTCCGAACCTGTTTTCTTACACATCTCCTTCATAGCCTCGATAGTTGAACCAGTCCTTATGACATCATCAACTATAAGAATTCTTTCTCCCTTCCTTATTGATCCCTTGGGAATATAGAGATAACTGTAAGTTCCGGTAAGGTAGAATCTCTTAACTTCAATGAATTCCTCTATTCCAACTTCTTTGTTCCTTTTTGCTATTACAGTATTAACTCCGAATTGTTTTCCGACTTCTATCGCTAACGGGATCCCGTCAGTCTCGACAGAAAGGATCTTATCAACCTTCAAAGAACTGAATTCTTGAAACACGATACTAGCGATCTTTTCCAGAAGGTTTCCGTTCGAAAGAATCGCAGAATGATCGAAAGTTCCGGTTTTTTCGAACTTAATCTTCCTCCTGATTAACTTTATCAAGTATCTGCTCCTGAACCTGTTTATGATTTTTTTTGACCTTTTAATGTTTGGAAGAACATGACCGTTAACGTACCTGCTTATGACAGGGATTGGAAGCCCAAAGAGTCTTGAAAGATGCTTATAAGAATACTCTTCTTTAAGAAGCTTAAGAGCTTCAACAGCAAACATTCTAGTCTTCAACTCTTCCAGTTTTCTCATCATTAAAAGATAGGAGTTTTATTTATTTTTCTTTTCTTAAAGTAAATCGGATAAGATGTGCATCGGGACAGAAGGGAAAGTAATAGAAGTCAAAAAAGATAAAGCTATAGTCGAAACTCAAAACGGGAGGATAGAAGTAAAAATACCAAGGTTGAAGGATGAAGTTAAAGTTGGGAGAAGAGTACTGATTTTCAAGAATATAATCCTTCAGACTATCGAATAATCTTTTTTAAAGCTTCTACCATCCTCTCGTAAGTTTCTTCATCAATCTTTTCACAAGCGTGTGAATAGTGTTTCGTTATCCTATCTCCTTTTTTAACATCTCTTACTAATTCATTCTTCAAGCTTAGGGTTTCGTGGAAGAAAGGCATCTTGGCTATCAAACTGTTTGCTTTTGTTCTCGTTACTATACAAGGAAAAACCATACATTCTCTCGCTATCTCTAAATTTCCAGAGAATTTTTCTAGGATGATCTTACTATGCTCGAACCTCCAAAAAAGCTTAAGTTTTTCCATACTGGAAATATCTCGTAAATGATTGAAGGCTCTCCAGAAGATTCTTTTAATATCTTCTTCAGTGATGTACATCTTTCCTTCTATTGCTGATTTCTTGATCAACTCGAAAGTCTTCTCGTTTATCTCACCTCGTTTAAGGAGTATATGAGAACAGGGATAAGCATACCTTAAAAAGTAAATTTCAGGCTTGACTTCATTCAACAATAGGTATCCTCCTTTCACTCCTTGTCTTGACGATAAAATAGGAACCGATGAGAATCAGAATCGAACCTACTATCTGAACGTTTGTGACTATCTCATCAAGCCAATAGTATCCTAAGATTAAGGAAATGACTGGAGCGAGTAAAAGAATTACTGATGCCTTTGAAACATTTATGTACCTGATCGAAGAATACCAGAATAAAACGTAACAGAAAAGAATACCTGTTGAGATGATGATATTCCTGATTTGAGCTGTTTGCAAAGAGAATAAAAGATCTATCTTACCCAAGATAATTATTATCGAGAATAAGAAGATTGAACCGAAGAACATCCTCGCAAAAGTTACTACAAAATTCGATTCTTTGTTGTTCATAGCATGTTTAGCTAGAGTATTCTCCACCGCCCAAAGAATGGTTGCAGATATCACCATTAAATCTCCTAGAGTTATTTCCCAAGTTATCCTGTTAGATACTATTATATAAGTCCCGAGTAGCATGAGAATCATCGCGAATATCTGCTTTCTCGTTATTTTCTCCTTTAGGAAGAGGAACGCGAAGAGAGTTATGTAGAGTGGTAAGGTTTTATGTAAGAAAGCAGCTCTTCCTGCAGTAGTCAGCCTCAAACCAGAAAAGAAAAGAAGGAATGCTATTCCTCCTCCAACAAAACCTATCGTGAGCAATAACCTCCAAGAAACTTTCTTGAATCTCTTAGGTTTAAAATTACTCTGGAAGATGGATAAGAGGAAAAATCCTATGCCGATGAACAATCCTCTTATGGCAGTAAAAAGAAGTGGATCAATCTTAACGACAAAAAACTTGTTGACAGGAATAGCTATACCACTCACGAATGCTGTAAGAATAGCTAAGAATGTCCCTGTTAATTCTTTCTTCATGTTAAAAATAATTAGTAGTTCTTTAGTATTTATTATTGAAAGTATGCTGTACGATTTCAAAAAACTCAAAGAGAAAGGAGCCAGACTAGCTGCAATAACAGCAGTTAACGAAAAGAATTTAATCTATCATTTCTTCTTGAATGGGAAGCTAGAGAACATTAAGATTAAGGTAAGAAATAATAATACTCCGTCTATAACTAAGCTTTTTCCAAATGCAGAATTCTATGAGAGAGAGATATTCGAGACTTTTGGAATAAGGTTTAGAGGAAACAAAAACCTTAAACCCCTCTTTTTAAGGGAAGATGTAAAAACTCCTATGAGAGGATAATAATTTTAACCCTTTCTTTTATCTCCTTTAATTTGGAAGATAACTCGTTTGAAAGCCCTTCTCCATAACTCAAATCTTTGGGTTGGATTCCTATAATCTCTGTTTCACATCCTAAAATTCTGTGAAAGATTTCATAGGTTGGTTTATGAGTGAAGAAAGAATCTTTTTTAATCTTCAACCTCTTAACTTCGCCTACCTCCCCAGAAAAATCGATCGCATCGATGATGAACAGTTTATCAGGGTTGAGTTCTTTTACCTTTTCTATCAGGTTTTCAGGAGTCTCAAAACCTAGAAAGAATTCAATATTCTTTTCTTTTACTTCTTCTTTCAACCTCTCAACGATTTTGATACCGATTGCATCGTCTCTTCTGAATTCATTCCCTACTCCTATCACAACTTTCATGATAATTTTTTATTCTAAGAAATAAAATTTCCTTCTGTGAAAAAAGAAAAATATGTTTTACCTGTGGGTCCTTACCACCCGATGTTACACGAACCTGAATTCTTCACAGTTTTTTTAGAAGGAGAAGAAATAGTAGATTTAGATTTCAGCTTAGGTTATAATCATCGTGGTGTTGAAAAAATTGCTGCTTCAAAAGATAACATATACCAGAGTTTTGAAGTAGTTTCAAGAACATGTGGAATCTGTGGAGAAGCGTATGAGAATTGTTTTGCTATCGGGATAGAGAGAATCCTTGGAATAGAAGCTCCTGAGAGAGCAAAATACATACGCACTATACTCACTGAACTCAACAGGATTCAGTCTCATCTTCTCTGGCTTGGATCCTTTGCTTATGAAATAGGCTTTGAAACCTTATTTATGCACACATGGGAAGATAGAGAGATAGTCCTAAATCTGTTAGAGAAGATAACTGGTAGTAGAATACATTATTCTTTCGTTACTGTAGGAGGAACTAGAGGAGACATAACTGAAGAGAAGAAAAAACAAATTAGGAAATCTTTGAAGGAGTTGGAAAAAAGGTTTCGGTTGAGAGCTGAAGTTTTTGAAAGTGACAAGATAATAAACAAAAGAACAGAAAAGGTCGGTATCCTTAAGAAAGAAAAGGCAAAGGAATTAGGGGTTGTTGGACCTGTTGCAAGAGCGTCTGATTTAAAGATTGATGTGAGAAAGGATTTACCTTACAATATATATCCTGAGATTGATTTTAAAGTTATAACAGAGAAAGGAGAGGATGCAAGAGCAAGGATGAAAGTAAGGATAAGAGAGGTGTTCGAGAGTATTCGTATCCTTGAACAGGTTTTAGAGAAGATTCCAGACGGTAATGTTAATCTAGGGAAGAAATTTTTCACTTTGAAGAAAGGAGAGACTGTTTCTCTAGTAGAGGCTCCCAGAGGAGAATTACTCCATTACATCAAACTTTCAGAAAAGAAACTTGAAAGGATAAGGATCAGACCACCAACTTATGCAAATTTGTTTGGAATAAAAGAAATGTTGAAAGGAGGGGTTTTGGCCGATATACCGCCAGTCATTTCGAGTATCGATCCGTGTTTTTCGTGTACTGATAGAGTTTTAATCATTGATTTAGATGATAATAAGAGCAAAGTTTTGAAGATGGAGGATCTTTGGAATGCATGAGTTGAAATTTGTTGAAGAAACTATAGAAAAAATCAAGAGAATGAAGAAGAAAGAATACACAATAAGAATTCCTGATTACCATGATGCTGAAGAGTTTAAGGAGATGCTCAATTCTTTTTTGAAAGAAAGAAAAATAAAGATAAGAGTGAAGAAAGTTCCTGTTAGAATAAAGTGTCTGGATTGTGGTTATGAAGGAAGAGTAAATCTACCGTTCTCGATGGTTAGGATAAAACCGAGATGTCCTAATTGTAAATCGAGAAGAACTGAAATAATTCAAGGTAAAGAGATAGAGGTTGTTTAATGAAAATAGTCAAATGGGCGAGAAAAAAATCACCATGGATTTTTCATGTTTGTACTGGAGGTTGTAATGGATGCGACATAGAATTGATGGCAGCTTTGACTCCTAAGTATGATGTAGAAAGACTTGGGATAAAATTGGTGGGATCCCCGAGACATGCTGATATTCTCGTTGTAACTGGAATTCTGAACAAGAAAACCTATGAAAAATTCTTGAGAATTTACGAACAGACTCCAGAACCGAAAAAAGTAATAGCTTTAGGAAGTTGTGCTTGTAATCACGGTCCTTTCCAGAATAGTTACAACACTGAAGGGAAGCTGAAAGAGAAAGTAAAAGTCGATATGTTCATTCCTGGGTGTCCCCCAAGACCTCAAGCTATAATAGACGGAATAAAGAAGTTGTTAGAGGCTGAAGAATGAAGATGTTTAGAGAGGCGTTAAAGTCTTTATTGAAAAAACCTCGAACTATCGAGTACCCTGCAAAATCTTCTCCTGCCCCGAAAGAATTTAGAGGAAGACATATTATTGATTTTGATAAGTGTATAGGATGTGGTTTGTGTGAAAAAGTTTGCCCGACTGGAGCGATAAAACTGAAGAAAGAAACTGTTAGATTGAAAGTGAAAGGAAAGATGATCGAAAAAAAGTTGAGGAAAATTTTTTCTCTGGATTTAAGCAAATGTATATTCTGTGGGGAATGTGTGAATATCTGTCCGGTGAAAATAATCAAGTTTTCAAGAGAGTATGAACTGGCTTCCGATAAAATGGAGAATTTGAAGATAAAGAGATGATCTCTACTGCTGAATCTTTACAGTTGTAGACTTCTCCAGTTTTCTATCATCATAAGTTACTTCACAGGTCAAATCATAATTTCCAGCTCTTATTCCTCCACAAACATTACATCTGGGTAATTTATAAGCAAAAGAAATCTTGTTTGTTCCTTCGTTTAAGTCTAAAGTTTTTTTCTGATTTAATCTCCCGTTTATTCCTTTTACCACGATGCTAACATTCTTCAACTCAGAACTTGAATGGATTTCAACAGTTAACTTCATCAGTTCTGAAGAGTGATATACCTCTTTATCTGCAGAAAACTTTTCCAAGGAAAGAGTTTTCTCTTCTGTTTGATTTATAATACATCTTGAGAAGATTAACCCTGCTATTATTCCAAGAGTGATTAAGAATGAGATATTTCTCATTTTCTCGTAAACGAATTTTTAGCTTCCATCTTTAAAAAATTCTTTGATGAAAGACATTCCGAAAGATTTAATAGATGATTTCTTTAATAAAGTTACATGTTGAAAGCTAATTTTCCTCAGATAGCTGACAGGATAAGTAGGAAAATCGGAAGGTTGTTTTCGAGAATTCCCATATCTCCAAACGGGTGGACTCTCCTATCGTTGATTCCTGGGTTTTTAGGTTTTCTTGCTCTCTTTTACAAGAATATGCTATTAGGATTGATCCTTTTTGTGATCTGTGGTTTCCTGGACGCTGTTGACGGAGGGGTGGCTAGAGTTACCAGAAAGATTACTGAGAAAGGTGGATATTTAGATGGAATGGTCGATAGGATAA
>CAZQBB010000016.1:0-8875 GCA_964591915.1 uncultured archaeon | reverse complement strand
TTCCTGACTATGATACCACCCATCTGGTATGAAGTTATCTCTTCTCTTAATGCTGCATTCTCTATCGCTCTGACTAGTATCTCTATAGGATTTTTTTTCGTCCTTTTTTCAAGTTTCTCGAACACTTCTTTTACGAGTTTAATGATAGTCTGAGTTTTCCCTGTACATCTCCCAGAACTTAAAAGATGTTTTTTTCCTCTGTGTCCAGGAACCATCAGTTTATTTATGAGTCTCTCAACTATATTCATCTTTGATTTGTAGAATGGTTGTTGACTTAATCTTCCATAAGTTTTGGGTATCACTATCGGTTTTAAATTTATGTAAGGTCTTAATCCAGGATCCTTTATCTCAATCCCCTCAAAACTCCATCTGTTGAAGAGCTTTAATTCAGCCATCTCAATTACCCGATTATAGTGTAATTAGAGGAATTTAATTTAAAAACTTATCTTGTTGGTTTCTGTTTCTTTCCAGCTAGGATTTCAGAAAGAGCTACCCCGTTTACAGCCACAACTTTATACTTAATTCCCCATTGACTTCCTACAGGACCTCCTTGACTACCCCCAACTCCTTCTATTACAACTTCATCATGTTCGTTTATGTGATCTATTGCTCCAGTGCCAGGAACGAAAGCTGTAACTTGAACATTATTCTTTATCAATTGAACTCTAACAGCTTTTATCATCCCAGAATGAGGTTGTTTCTGCTCAACCTGTCTTTTGTCTATCACTATCCCCCTAGCCCTTGGGGCACCTTCAAGTGGATCTTTTTTGAAGAGTTGGAGTTTTCTCCTCATGTATTTAACGTCTTTCCACTTATATTTCTGTCTCCTTTTTCTTAATCTTCTGGCAGCAAACTCTCCTCTTGCCATTCATCTCACCTGTATGTCCGAGATATTATGAATTCTCTTAAGTATTTCTTTGTACACTTTTATTTTTTCTCCCCCTCTTCCTATCACAAGACCTCTCTCATTCTTCTTGACTTTAATTTCGGCTATTTTCTTATCATTTTCTTCGAATATTCTCACTTCTCTGGATTGAGGTATGAGATTCTTCAGAAACTTTACAGGATCATCAGAGTATTCATAAACTTTTACTCTTTTTCCAACGACCCTTTCAACGTTTTTTATACAATTTCCATTCTTTCCAATAGCTAATCCGATCTTCCCTTCCTCAACGATGTAATAAATAACATCGTTATGTATAAAACAATCTCTTGTCGGAACGTTAGTCACACTTTCGAAAAGGGTTAGTAACCTTATGGTTTCCGTAGTGAACACTATAGTCATTTTCTTCCCTTTATCGCTAAAATTCCAATAGGGAATGGTTTTCCACAAAGCAAACCAAGACTCACACAATCTTTTTGATATTCCTTTATTTCAGTCTTGGAAATTTTAGCATTATACTCGACTATTTTTTTCTTCTCTTCGGGAAAGTCATTTGCAATTATCACTAATTCAGGCTTGGATGTTTTCATGAGTCTCATCACTTCTTTATACCCTATCACAATTTTTTTCTCTTTAATTTTGGTTTTTATAAGTTTCGTTATTTCCATTTATTCTTCACTCATCCTTGCTATCAACTCAAACATTCCTGTTCCTACGGGAACCTGTTGGTTAACCATAACATTATCGAACAACCCATTGAAATCATCGACTTCAGATCTTACAGAGGCTCTAACCAGATGTTTTATAGTTTCCTCGAATCCAGCCCTTGTGAGGACTGAAGGCTTCATTCCTGCAACACCATATCTTCCTATAGGTTCCACCCTTCCAGAGAACGTCATTATATCAGCAACTAACATTATATGCCTTTCATCCACATCCAAACCTTGTTGCTGCATTGTTTCTATTGTTTCCTTTATTAAGGCATTTCTCGCAGCTTCTATTCCAAGAGCACTCATTAACTCATAGATATTGTTCGTGTAACTTCTCGTGATATCTATTTCTTCAAATTTTTTTATCTCCGAGAAATTCGACCCTAACGTCTTAATAATCCAATTATCTCCGTCCCTTTCAACTATGCTATTTTTCACTCTTGGAATTCCCGATACGTTGAAATCCAGTAATTTTCTTTTAATTCTCTGAAGATCTTTTACGTCAAATTCTTTTTCTTTAGATTCCACTGTTAGAGAATTTTCTCTTACTGTAATTCTGTAATTCTTGAACCTTTTCTTCAATTTCAAGATTAAATCATTCTTTTTTGATTTTTTGATTTTTTTCAGTTTCATCCTTATTTTTTTGTTTGTCAGGTCTAAAGAAACAACATCAACAAAATTACTGAGTCTTTTCTCTATTATTTCATCAGCGATTTTTTCAGCATAATTTTTAGTATTGTATTTTTTCTTAAGGAAAAGAGTCATAGTACAAATCGATGGTTCCTTCTTAGCGTCGAATATCTCAATCAACCTAGGTAAACCAAGTGTAACCTGAATTCCTACAGAACCAGCAAAGTGATAAGTACGCATCGTCATCTGCGTAGCAGGTTCTGAAATAGATTGAGCGGAAACTATCCCAATTGCTTCACCAGGCTCAAAAGAAGAATTAAGATATTCATTCTTTACGGCCTCGATTAGTTTCTTCCTTTGAGAAGAAGAGAGATTCTTCTCTTTACAAATTTTTTCAATATCTTCCATTATTTTCTTCGGTAATTCAAACTCGTCCAAATATCCTATCTGCGATTTTTCCGACATCTATTCCACCTTTCTGTATTTTTGATGGATCTAAACCATCTTCCCCTGGTATAAACTCTATTATCTTTCCTCCACTATCTCTAACTGTTCCATCATACTCAACTTTTAAATCCTGAAGAGCACCGATGAGTCTTCTCTCAAGGTAACCACTATGCCTAGTTTTTAGAGATTTATCCATCAATCCTTCTCTGCTGTTCATTGCATCAAAGAAAAATTCAAACGGATTCAACCCATGTTTGTATCCACTCTTCACGAACCCTTTAGATTCTAGACTTATATCTCCATGTTTGAAGTGAGTGAATGTTCTTCTGAAATAGCCTATCTTTATTCTTTTTCCTCTTATAGTTTCCTGGCCAAGACAAGCAGCACACTGGACCAAGTTGATCAAACTACCCCTTGCTCCAGACTTAGCCATTATCATCGTGTTATTTTCAGGAATATGCTTTTCTACGATTTTAGCAATTTTATTCAAACATTCAGCTAACTTCCTTTGGATCAGATTCTCTAACGTTTCTCTTGGTGTTCTTCCTATTAATGCTTTAATTCTTCCTTTTTTGAAATCTTCAATCATCTTGTTAACATCCTTTCTTGTTTCCTCTATAAGTTTTTCAATCTTATCCATTGCTTTTTCATCTAAATCTGTTTCTGAGACAGACATAGAGAAGCCGTATTCGTTTAAAAACCTTAGAGCAAGTTTTGTTATGTTAAACAAGAATTTTTTAGTAAAGTTATGTCCGTATATTTTGTCTATTTCATCCAACATTTTTCCACTAAAAGCAGCTACACTCCTCTTATCTATAGTTCCCTTTATTAATTTTCCGTTTTTAACGACAACGTAAGCATCATAAGGACATTTTTCTTTCAGACAACGAGAACACCCGATACAACACTCCGCTCTGTATTCTATGTCAAAATCTTTAGGTAAGAATAAACTGAATATTTCTTTTCCGGTGAATTCCTTCTTCTTCGGGATTTCTATACTAGGATCACAAGATTTCACTAATTCTACTACTTTTTTCCTCGGAAACTTTTTCTCACCATGAGTGAGGATATATAGTGAAGTAATATGATCCTTTCCACAACCTATGATCGGACCGCTGAACCTAGGACTTCTTATGTTATTTGGAACTTTTATGAGTATGTCAGTTTCAGTCTGAGCTTCCTCATACTGGGGAATGTGGAGGTTCATCTCATCCCCATCAAAATCAGCATTATAAGGTGGACAGACTAACAGATTGAGCCTAAAAGTTTTGTAAGGCATAACCCTTACTCTGTGCCCCATCATACTCATCCTATGCAAAGAAGGTTGTCTGTTGAATAGAGCCCAATCTCCATCTTCTAATTGTTTCTCGACCCTATATCCGACTTCTATTTCCTTTAAAATTTCCTCTTTATTCGTTTCAGTAACCCTTTTCTTCCTCCCGTCTGGTCTTATCACATAATTAACAGTCGGCCAAAGTGGGTACCTCGCTATCATTTCCTTTATATGTTTCATATTTTTTTCAGTAACAACAACTGAAGTGGTTAGTTCTTTCGCCACAAAAAGAGGAACTCCTACTTCATCCACATCTATGAAAGGATCTGGACTTATAACGGTTCTTGCTGAATAGTTAACTCTTTTTCCGATGAGATTATGTCTGAATCTTCCTTCCTTTGTTTTCAACCTCTGAGTCAGTGTTCTTAGAATTCTTCCTGATCTATGTCTTGCTGGTGGTACTCCAGAAAGCTCGTTGTTCATGTAAGTTGCGACATGGTATTGGAGTAATTCCCATAAATCTTGAATTATGAAATCAGGTGCACCCAACTCGATATTCTCAGCAAGCCTTTTATTTATTCTCACTATATCAACGAGTTTATGCGTTAAATCATCTTCAGACCTCTCTCCTGTTTCGAGAGTTATGGAGGGCCTAACAGTAACTGGAGGTATTGGAAGTATAGTTATAACAAACCATTCTGGCCTCACTTTTTTCAATCCTAAATAGGGCAAATCCTCATCGTGTATTCTTTCCAACCTTTCTCTTATCTCCACAGGAGTTAGTATAGTTCCGTCTTCGATGAACGTTGTAGGTTTCATAAATTTTATCTTCTTTTGTGATTCCCCACAGTAAGGACATTTAGTTTTCACCAGAGATTTTAACTTTTTAAATGATTTTCTACCCTTTTTATATTTTTCTAATCCCTTAGGATCGAGCAATATTTTTCCACACTTCCTACAAGTTGTTTTCAAAATGTTGAAAATTAATTTTGCATAATGAACATGAATCACAGGTTTTGTTAATTCAAGATGACCGAAATGCCCCTGACATTCTCCAACAGTACCACCGCAAGTTCTACATCTCAAACCTGGGTCTATGACTCCCAACCTAGGATCCATAAGTCCTCCTTCTACTGGATAACCTTCTTGATCATAAAGCTCTGTCTTTGTAATTTTAGCTACACTCATTTTCCTTATTGTATTAGGGTCGAAAACTCCGAATACTAATTTATCTATCATCCTACTCCTCTTTCACGATTATTTTCGGGTATATTAGCATACTCTTTAATTCATCGAGTAAGAGTTTGAACGCATAAGACATCTCAACATCGACTATTTTTGAACCCCCACAGATTGGACAATATTTTTTGTTGGTAGTTCTATCATGGATAGCGATTAGCCCACAATCCTTACATATCGGCACTATTGTTTTATCAGAATCGAACCTTTCTTTTAGAACTAAAGAAGCGCCATGAGCTATTAGGCAATCTTTTTCCATTTCTCCCAATCTTAATCCTCCTTTCTTTGATTTTCCTTCTGTAGGTTGCTTAGTCAATAAAGTGACTGGACCTTTAGATCTTGCATGGATTTTGTTAGAAACAAGATGGTCGAGTTTTTGATAGTATGCATTCCCCACGAATATTTGACCGATGAATTTCCTTCCTGTCTTTCCATCATAAAAAGTTTCCTTTCCGTCATTTCTAAATCCATACTCTTCTAACGTCTTCCTCAATTCCATTTCGGATAATGGATGAAATGCCGGACTACTTAATCTTCTTCCGGTTATTGCTGAAACTTTCCCAGCAAGTATCTCCAACAATTGACCTATCGTCATTCTTGAGGGAATACCATGAGGATTGAATATAATGTCTGGAACTATCCCGTCTTCCGTAAACGGCATATCTTCTTGAGGAACTATTAACCCGATAACGCCTTTCTGCCCATGTCTACTAGCAAACTTGTCTCCTATTTCTGGTTTTTTCAAATCCCTAACAACAACTTTTACTAGTTTGTTTCCATCCCCACTTTCAGTCAAGAATACTCTATCGACTATTCCATCTTCTCCATGTCTCATCTTTACAGAGGTTTCTCTTATATTTTCTAAACCCGTTATGAATTGATCTAAGCCTCCTAAGAATCTCAAAGGTGATACTTTACCTATCAATACTTCATCTGATTTAACCTCTGTCTCAGGATTTATTATACCATCTTCAGGTAGATGTTTGTAAGCATCTTCACCAAGATATCCTCTTATACCTGGCTCAGGAATCTTTATCTCATCCTCCTGACCACCCATGTATCTCTTCTTTTCTGCTTCATATGTCCTGAAAAGGAAGGACCAAAACATTCCTCTTTCTATCGAAGATTTATTCATTATGATAGCATCTTCCATGTTGTATCCTTCGAAGGACATCACTGCTACGATAACATTTTGTCCTCCTGGATTGTTTTCATCTCTTATTACATCGTTTATATGAGTTTTAATGAGTGGAACTTGAGGATATATCAGTACATTAGATTTTGTATCTACTCTTCCCTTAAAATTCAAAGAATACAAACCGATAGCTTGCCCAACCATCTTTGCTCCAAAATTAACTCTATCACCTCTATTGAATTCTGAAAATGGTACTAAAGATGTTGATAACCCAAGTATTGTAACAGGATCTAATTCTAGGTGAGTATGTTCTTTAGTTAAATCTTCAGGTCTCAAAGCAACGTATGCATTTTCTTCTTCTTCTGCATCGAGATATTCTATAACACCTTCTTTTATTAAATCAGACCATTTGATCTTCCCTTCTTTCAATTTTTCAAGATGTTCTCTAGTGAGCAATGGTTTTCCGTTCTCAACAACTATTAACGGACGTCTTGCTCTTCCAGGATCAGAAAGTATATCAACAATGTCTAGATGTTCTAAGTATGCAACATTAACTTGATTGGGAATTTTTCCTTCTCTTCTTTTTCTTCTTATTGTCTCTACCAATTTTCTTGGGTTTTGAGTTGTTCCAACAAACCTTCCATCAAAAAAAATATCGGTCATCTTACACACCTTTTTCTAAAAGAGAAATTATTGGTTTCTTTTCCCTTTCTGACAAACCACTCGTTATTTGCGTCATTACAGCCAAGTATTTTCTCAGACCAATCGTAGCTCCTTCTGGAGTTTGAGATGGATCTATTCTTCCCCAATGAGTAGGATGTAATTGTCTCGCTTCAAAATGTTCTTGTGTAGATGTTAATGGAGAAAGAATGTTTCTCAAGTGTGATAATGTTTTTATGTAACTTCCTCTTTCTAATCTTTGTGAAACACCTGTCCTCCCACCAACCCAAGCTCCTATGGCTATTGCAGAGACTATCTGATTAGTTAAAACATTTGCTTCTACTATAGCAGGTAATGGTGGGAATCTTCCTCTTTTTGTTAATTTTTGATAATTATAAGTTATCCTTGTAATCAAACCCCATTTTCCTAAGAGTATCGATCTAAATAGTATCTCTAATAAATCACCAGCAAGCCTCAAACGTTTGTTTGAGTAATGATCTAGATCATCCTCTGGGATTTTATTCAAATGAAACCGAAGTATTTTATTGATAGCTTTTGCTAGGAAAATTGCTTTAGTCGTCCTGTCTCCTTTCTCTTGCCCCAAATGTGGTAAGAGATATCTATCTATCAAATGTTCAACCCTTTCCTTCCTGTATTCTTTCTGTGGTATCTTTATACGTCTTCCGATTTCATCGATAGCTTCTCTTGATGTTGTCGCCTCACTCTCGAATAAATTGGGATAAAACTCTTCTTGGACCTCTGGATCAGAAGATATCGCATCTATTATATCTTTATCTGACTCAAGACCTAAGGCTCTTAGCAGAATTATGACAGGTAAGTTAGTTATGTTTGCAAAATTTATTCTTACTATTCCATCAGTTCTTCTCTCTAGTACATGCCTTTGAATATATCCATCTTTTTCAGAATGAATACGTGCAGTTTCTGTGATATTCGCTATATTCGACTTTTCAACTATTACTCTGTTCGGTGCTATTTCTTCGACTAACACTAAAACTCTTTCAGTTCCGTTTATTATAAAATAACCTCCAGGATCATTTGGACTTTCACCGGCTTCAATCAATTCTTTTTCACTCATCGTGGAAAGTGGACAGAATTTTGATTTTACCATTATTGGCAAATCACCGAAGTGAACCCATATAGTTTCACTCTCTATGCCATTCAATATTGGTGTCATTTCAACATACATAGGAGATGCATAAGTGAGATTCCTTATTCTAGCTTCCATGGGAAGAATATTCCTTACAGACCCATCGGCTTCTCTTACAGATGGTCGACCAAGTTTAAACCTTCCTAATTTGATCTTAAATTCTCCTAAATCCGGGACTTCGGGTTTTATTTCTTTTATTTGTTTTATTATGTTAGGTATTCTTCTATCTACAAAATCATTGAATGAATCTATTTGAAATTTAACGAACCCCTCTTCTTGAGCGAAAGATTTCAGGAGTATTTCGAATCCGTTCATCATTAACCCTCAATCACAACTCTATAATATATTGATTCTTTAGCAGTACTACTTTTTCTTATTATTTTTATCAGATCGCCTGGTTTTGCTTTAAGTGTTCTAACTACTGGATCTGATTTTAATATCTTCGGGAATTGATTTAACTTATTAATTCCATACTTTTTCATAACCTTTTCTTTTTCTTCCTCAGATAAAACTACATGCTTCGGGACCAACTCATGTTCAAACAAATTAAACTTATTCTTCACATCTCCACCTAATTCAGTTTGATATATAGGAAAGATGAAAGAAATTTTTTACAGGTGGCATACGAACCCATATGAACATTCAAAAATAAATGTAACGAATATATTTAAAGTTTTTCATCTCAGGGGAAAGCGCCTCGGACGGGATTTGAACCCGTGTCGCAGGAGTG
>CAZQBB010000015.1:0-8932 GCA_964591915.1 uncultured archaeon | reverse complement strand
TATCCAATTCATTTTTTTCTATCAGTTTACCTACTTCTCCTTCAATACTCCATATCTTTTCTTGGAAAGAAAGATCAATGTCTGTATATTCATCAGGAGAAGGAACCTTTCCTTTAAACTTGGACCAGATAAAACTTAAGACTCTATGAACGAAGTTTCCTATGTTAGCTACCAATTCGTTGTTTATCCTTGCCTGAAAGTCATCCCAATCGAAGTTAACATCAGATTGACTGTATGGAGTTATCATGGAAAGATAATATCTCAGATAATCTGGAGGGAACGCATCGAGGAATTCTCTCAGACTTATGTACCAACCTCTTGACTTTGAGAATTTTTTTCCTTCAAGAAGTAAATGTCCTCTTGTAGGGATGAAATCTGGGAGTTTATACTCACCAACACCCATTCTCATCGCTGGAAGAAAAAGATAATGATGATACACTATATCCTTTCCTATGAAATGATAGATTTTAGAGGAATTCCAGAATTTTTTCCCGTCTCTTCCCTTCTCTGAAAAATATTTTAGTGTACTCGATATATAACAAAGATGATTGTCGAACCATCCATAAAGAACTTTTCCTTTTGCTTCTTCCAAAGGAATCGGAACACCCCACGAAATGTCACGAGTAACATCCCAATCCCTCAATCCCTGTTCTATCCAATTTAAGACATAGTTCTTAACTTCATCTTGAAGGTTCTTGTTGAGAGTTAACCATCTTTTCAAATCTTCGGAGAAATGAGAAAGCTTCAGGAAATAATGCTCACTTTCTTTCATTATCGGCTTAGAACCACAAATCGCACAACGAGGATTGATTATTTCATCTGGTTGGATTATTCTTCCACAGTTCTCACAGCTGTCAGAGTATTGATCTTTAGCACCACAAAAGGGACATGTTCCCTTCACATACCTATCTGGTAGAAACTTCTTACATTTTTTACAGAAAAGTTGTTTTACTTTTTTTTTGAAGATAAAACCTTTTTCCCAAAGTTTCATGAAGAAATGCTGTGCAAGTTTTATGTTCTCCTCAGAGCTCGTTTTGTAGAAGATATCAAAAGAGATTCCCAAGTCTTTAAAATCTTTTTTATCCACTTCATTCCAATGAGCGATAAACTTCTCAGGAGTTTTCTTTTCTTGTTCAGCCTTTATTAAAATAGGTGTTCCAAAGTCATCAGTTGCACAAACATGAATTGCATCATTTCCTTTCAATCTCTGAAACCTTGTAAAGATATCAGCTGGTAGGTAAGTAGATGTAACATGACCTAAATGGATTTCACCATTGGCATTTCTCCCTTCTCTTTCAAGAGGAGAAGTATGGGAGTGCCGATGTGACTATTATTTTCTCTTTATTTCTTTTTTCCTTGAATCACACCACCTCTTTTTCTTGAAAAAATAAACTCTGTGCTTTTAAAGTTTTTTTATGACAACTTTACTCTTTCGAAAGACATTGTATATTATTCATTTATGTTTTAATTTATGTTAGTCTTTCAAAAAACAATAAATTTCTGCGAAGAAGAAATAATTCTTATGCAAACGATTGAGAAGAGGTTGAATGAAATAATCGACAAGATAAGTTATTTAGAAACAAGGAGGATAAAGATAGGGAATTTCTTGAAGGAAATAAACGATTCTTTTAAGATCGGTCCGAATGAAGAAATCTGGGAAGAGAAGATCATAAATAGAGTCCCGGTTCATAAATTCAAGAGAGTCAATGTTCTGGGTATCGATGGAGGAATAGTGAAACACTCTCTCCATGGCTTGGATTTAATGCTTATGAGAACAATTGGTGTGAATTTCGAATATTCTAACGGAAAATTAATGAAATCTGAGTATTATCCATCTCCTAATCCAATCCCTAATCCAAGAATAATCTTTGATTCTTTTTCTGATCTTGAATTGAACTCGTGTTATAATTTTGAACGTCAAATTATGGAAATTTCAACGACGATTGAATGTATACAAAAATTCAAACCAGATATAACTCTCTTGGATGGTTCAGTAATTCCACACTATGTAGTTAAACCCGATAATCCTGTTTTAGATAAATACTATCAAACTCTGATAGATGCTTACAAGAGAATGTTCGAAGTAGCTGAAAAAAGTGGAACGATCTTAGCTGGAGTAATAGAAGATAGCAGAGGTGTGAAGTTTTGTGATATTCTTCTAAGAAGAATCGTTTCACGAGTTAAATCTGATTTCAAGAATGAATTAAAACTCGTGCTTGGAAAAACAAAGGATAGCAACCTCCTTTACTATGTGCTGAAAAAGAGAGAAAGAACGTGTGTGTTTAACTACTCACAAAGACCGGACATTCATCCTATCTTGAAGGAATTCGAAAAAATAAGGAATTCCCTTTGGAGCTTTTACGTTAAAACAGTAGATTTTGACAGACCATTGAGAGTCGATTTCATATGTTTTGAAGATGTGGTCGAAACCGCTAATAAAATTTCTTCTCTCTTGATTCAAACATCTGGTCATTCTGGCTATGGATTACCGGCAGTCTTGATAGAAGCGGATCAAAGAGCAAGACTGTCTGAGAAAGATTTAAACATGTTCTACTCTGATTTATTGAATAGGATCGGTAATGTTTCAACTCTTTTCAAGATGAGAAGAGAAATGAGGCCCTTCTAAGTTTTTAAGAGTAGGTCTATACCGTTTAGGTTAACTTTTTCAGCTTTACCGCTTATGCTCACCTTCTCATCAATTTTTTCTATAGAGCCTTTAAAGTATAGGAGATTCAAGTTGTCGTTCTCTAGTGCAAGAGACGATAACCCTTTCAACGTTAATGAACCAGAAATGCTAGAAAAGCTCATTTTATCTTTTTCAATATCATTTAGAGAAAAACTTCTAGGAGTTCCAGTAATAGAAAATTCAACGTTTTTTTCACCCGATTTAGGAGAGAATATCACACCGTTTAATTCAAGAGAGCTCGCATATCCATTGATCTTCATCTTTCCACTCGTATCTATAAGAATACTTCCAACCATAGAATTACTGTTAAAATCTATTTCTCTTCCTTCCCGGATGTTTATCGTTTGACCTCCTATCAAAATTGAATCATAATCCAAACTAACGGAGAATGAATTTCCATCGAGCTTGAATTCTTGCCCTCTTAAGCTTGATATATCAGTTTCTAGAGTCATTTGAAGAGTTCTGTTTACAGAAGGTTTCTTAACAAAATATTCCTTCAAAACTTTGATATAACTACCAACCTGCTTTATGTATTTATCCAAGTATTTCTCTCTGAAACTTCTCCCAGTTTTAGAAAAAACCAATAATCCTCCTATCGCGATTATGACCAAAAGAGTAAGTAACAATTTCCAATGCATTCTATCTATTCTATATTTATAATACTTCAATGATAAATTTATGCAGGTGATCAATCTTGGATGGGTTAGGAGGAAGCATCTGGAGTCAAGTAATAAGCTTAATCCTTTTCTTAATATTCATTTTCTTCTATTCCAGAATAATGGTCACACAAATACTACTGAGATTGGAAAGAAGTGTTGAATTGCTAGAGAGAATGTCTCTTAAAGCTGAGGACATAGTTCTAAAAAAGATAAGTAAAAAGCCCGACAGAAAGATTAGGAGAAGTGTCAAGAGGTTCTTCGAATTTTTTGTGATTAGCCCGGTAGATTTGGATCCCTACGGATTGGTAAGGAAGTTAGAACATGTTATCGATTTAGAGAAAGAGAGATTTAAATACTTCGTTAGTCAAGTAGCCCCGAGTCTTGATCCTGAAAAAAGAGCTAACATAATGATGGGTTTATCTGGAGCTATAAACCTTTATCAATTGACAAAACAGGTAAGACACTTTGTTGAATTGATAAAGAAGACGAAGAGCATAAATCTAGCTATGATTCTTCAGATGCAGCTTCCTCTAATCGAAAGACTTGCGAAGGCTTTGTTAAAAGGAACTGAGGCGTTGAGTAATGGATGGCCTGTAGGAGATACAATCGGAGCTTATGTTGCCGCAAACCTGATAGGAAATTCAAAGATTAAGGAAATTGATGAAGACACCATAGTTTGTAGAAAAAAATACAAAAGAAGAGATGTGATCATAATAAAAGCCAAAGGACCTGGAGGGAGAACAGGAAATCCTGGAAGAGTTTTAGAAAAAATAGCAAAGAGAGAAAAAATAGCAAAGATAATAACGATAGATGCGGCTGCCAAACTGGAAGGAGAAAAAACCGGGACTGTAGCTGAAGGTGTGGGTGTTGCTATAGGAGGTATAGGTGTTGAGAAATCTCATGTAGAAGAAGTTGCTGTTAAGAGAAAAATCCCACTGGATTCTATAATAATAAAGATGAGTCAAGAAGAAGCAATAACTCCTATGAAAGCTTCCATTCTCAATTCTCTTCCAAGAGTAATCGAAGCTCTAGATAATGCAATAGAGAGAACGAGAGAAAGGGGAAAAATAATAATCGTTGGTGTTGGTAACACTTCAGGAGTAGGGAACAACAAAAAAGAAGCAGAAGAAGCGAAAAAAATTATAAAGGAGAATATAAAGAAAACAAAAGCTAAGGAAAGAAGAAAGAGAAAAATATTTAGGTTTTAACTTTTTCTAATTCTTTCATCACTATTTCTTGGACTTTTCCTGCAACATCTTCTATACTCCTTTCTCCATCGATGATAAACCATCTCTTTGCGAAGATTTTTCTCTCTATCAGTTCAAGATAACTTTCTCTTACTTTTTCAAGAAAAGCTTCATCAGCTTCGTGTCTATCTAAAACTTTTTTCTCTTTCAGTTTCCTTTCAATACTCGTCTTAGGAGATATGTCAAGAAAAATGACTAGATCTGGTTTGGGTAAATCAAAGAGCTCTGCGAATTTTATTCCTTTTTCTAAAGAAAACCCTTTAGTCATACTTTGATACGCGATGGTTGAAGTAAAATACCTATCAGCTATGATTATTCTACCTTCTTTCAATCCATTCAATATCCTATCTTTATCCTTAAGCATATCAGTTGCATACAGAGAGAATTGAACATCGGGAGGAAGATCGAATTTATTGTGTAAGAAATCATGTATGAGTTTGCCTATCGGGCCATCATAGTCAGGATATTTTATCAGTTCTGTTTTCTTTCCTTTCTTATCCAAGAATTCCTTCAAGAGTTTACTCTGTGTCTCTGTTCCTGACCCGTCTATCCCTTCTAAGACTATGAACAGACTCATTCGATCTACTAACATTCTTATTTGTAAAACTTAATACTTAAATTTGACAATTCATAAATAACCTTCTTTAGAGGGGGTGTCTTTGGATAGAGTTGTTCAGGATTCTGGCCCAAGAGTTGTTTTGAGGAACTGGTTCAACAAACCATATGACGATGCGATAGCTGCCGCAAGAACCTGCTACTCTTCCAGAGTTGTTTCTGCAGATGAGATAACAGAAACCCAAAGGATTAATATAGGTAAATCTACTTATGAAGGAGGACATCATAGCATTTATCAACATGCAACATTCGAGTTTGCTATAGAAGGAATATCGAGAAACTTAGCCCATGAGCTCCATTCACATCCTTTCTACAATACGTCTCAATCAAGTCAAAGGTATGTAAAACTCAAGAAAATAAGAGCAACAATTCCGCCGATTGAGAGAAAGAATCGAAAAATCTATGAAAAATGTATAGTCGATGCTTGGGAAAAATACGATGAATTGACGAAGATGATCTTAGATATACTCTCAGGAATGATGAAAAGAAAATTGGATGAAAGAGAGTTGAAATCTTTAGAGAAGAAAGCCATAGAGACAGCAAGGTACGTAATCCCGATAGCAGCTCATACTTCTATGGTTCATACTCTTAACGGACTTACACTTTTCAGGCTCAACAGACTAAGAATGTCAGGAAATACTCCTTGGGAATTGAATATAGTGATAGGAAAGATGGTTGAAGAAGTGAAGAAGATAGATCCCCTCTTCTTTCGAAGATTTGAGGATCCTATCCCACTCGAAAAAACACTCGAGTACAAGTTTTATCAGCAATACAGGAAAAAAATAAATGAAAAAGCGTTAAAAGAATTCGACAAGGAACTAGGAAACCATAAGTCAAAGTTGGTGGATTGGAAAGTCAACGCTGAAAAAATAATGGCAAACTCGATAAGGCATGTACTTGGTCTAGAAAAAGATTCAATGAGTGATGATGAGGCTTTAGATTTAGTCTTAGATCCAAGAAAAAATCATTACTTAACAGAAAAGCTAAATCTTTCAACTCTTTCTCCTTTGATGAGAACGATGAATCATCCACACTTTACCTTCATGAAAAAATTAAGTCATACAGCTGATTCTCAAGATCAAAGGCATAGGATGACCCCAGCTTCAAGACCTATGCTTATTTTTACAGACACGGAAAAGCCGGATTATGTTACCCCAACTTTCGTAAAAGAAAATCAAGATTTAAAGAAAACCTATGATGAATGGATGAAAGAAGTGTGGGAAATCAAGAATTCTTTGATTGAAAATGGAGTGAAGCAAGAGTTCGCTATGTACGTGTTACCGAATGCTCTCTCAGTCAGGTTTGAAGAATCTGGATCTTTACTCTACTTTTGGCACAAGTGGAACATGAGACTATGCTTAAGAGCTCAGAGGGAGATCTGGGAGGTGAGTAAAGAAGAAATCGAAGAAGTGAAAAAAGTTCAGCCTAAACTTGTCGAACATATAGGGCCAAAGTGTGTATTGAGAAGGAGAGCCGGAATCATGCCGTATTGTCCTGAAGGAATCCTGACATGCGGTCAAAGAGTTTGGGAAACTTATCCAGAGATGAAATACATAGGGTGATATATATGGCTGTATTGGGATCTGAAGAAATAATGAATTTGTTACGGAGTATTCCCCCTCTTTTAGAGAACGTTGATGAAAAGAACGTCCAGCCAAGTGGAGTCGATTTGAGAGTGAAACGCATTTACAGGTTAAAAAACAGTGGAAATCTCGGTATAGAAAGAAGGAAGACGCCCGAAGTAGAGGTTTTGTGCGAGGGAATAGGAAGTAAATATATTCTTAAACCAAATGAGTTTGTACTCATCGAAACAATCGAAAAAGTTAACATGCCGAACAACCTCTCAGCTATAATCTTACCGAGGAGTAGTTTATTTAGGTGTGGAGTAAGCTTACACACGGCAGTAGTTGATCCTGGATTCAAAGGTACACTGACTTTCGGGATGAAAAACCTAGGAGAATTTCCTTTTGAAATCGAAATAGGAGCGAGAATAGGACAAATAGTCTTTAAAGAAGTAAAAGGAAATGTTAAACTTTACGACGGTAAATATCAGGGCGGTAGGGTGACTTGATGTTTTTTTTCGTGATAGAAGGATTAGATGGTTCAGGAAAGGGAACCCAAGTAAAACTTTTGATGGATTATTTTAAAGAAAAAAGCGTTCCATTTGAATTCATCAAATCCCCTAATTATGAAACACCTGTTGGAAAAGTCTACAAAAAATACTTGGATGAAGAAATCGAAATGAAAGCTGATGCTGTCTTTCTTCTTCTTGCTACGGATGTGATTATGAATAAGCCTAAGATAGAAAAAGCAAGAAAGAAAGGTGAGGTTATCTTAGCTGAGCGTTATATAACATCCACGATTGCATTCCAGTGTGCAAACGGTTTTCCGTTCAAGAAGGCTGTAAGGTTCATCGAGTTGATGGAATATCCAAAACCCGATTTAATAATCTTTATCGATGTAAGGCCCGAGGTTGGTATGAAGAGAAAACTCAAACAAGGAAAATTGGATAGACATGAAAAGAGTTTAGAATTCCTGAAAAAAGTCAGAAAGTTTTACTTGAGAGAAATCAAAGAAAACATACTTGGAAAGTGGGTTGTTGTCAATGGCGAGAAAAGCATCAAAGATGTACAAGAGGAAATATTGAAAATTATAGAAACTAATCTTGAATTATCAAAAAGGTGAAAGAATGAAAAGAGATGAAAGAATATCCAAGGATGAATACTATCTCCAGATAGCTAAAGCTGTAGCGAAGAGATCAGTTTGTTTACAGTTGAGATGGGGTTTTGGGGCAATAATCGTAGTTAATGATACGATAGTCAGTACTGGTTACGCTGGTCCTGCAAGAGGAGTGATCAACTGTAATGAGGCAGGAGGGTGTGTAAGAAACTTGTTGAAACAATCGCACGGCGAATCCTACGATCTTTGTCCTTCAGTTCATGCAGAAGAGAATGCTGTCATAAACGCTGCAAGACATGGGTCTAAAGTCTTTGGAGGAATCATGTATGCGATTGGCGTTGATAAAGAAGGAAAAATATTGCCATGTGTATCATGCTCAAGGTGTAAGAGGGTTTTAATAAATGCAGGGATAAAAGAAGTAGTAACTATGGATGAAAATGGGAAGATAATCAAGTATGATGTCGATGATTGGAAAGAAGAAGACAGCAATCTATACATGAAAACTTTAAAAAAGTTGATGAGGAAAGAAATAAAGTGATTTTATGGCGTTAAGACCTGGAAGGACTGTAAGAAAGTTAGAAAGGCCTTACACAAGAGTATCGAAGAAGAAGCCGAGAAAAAGCTATGTGGTAGGAGCTCCTTCTCCAAGGATTCATGTTTTTGAGATGGGAAACAAAGAAAAAGAGTTCAATGTTAATCTATGGTTACTAGCTGAGCGCTCAGTTCAGATAAGGGATAACGCCTTAGAAGCCGCAAGGGTTGTTTCAAACAAGTTGCTCGAGAAAAAATTAGGACGTGATAATTACTTTATGAAAGTTTTGGTTTATCCTCATCATGTTTTGAGAGAGCACGCCCTAGCTACTGGGGCAGGAGCGGATAGGTTTTCAAGAGGGATGAAAAAAGCATTTGGAAGACCAAAAGGAAGAGCAGCTCAAGTTAGGAAAGGTCAGAGAATAATGCTTTTAAAGGTCGATAAGAAAGATTTAGAAGTGGCTAGAGAGGCGTTGAAAAGAGCCGACACAAAATTACCGACTCCTTGTAGAATA
>CAZQBB010000014.1:0-9372 GCA_964591915.1 uncultured archaeon | reverse complement strand
CGATAAAAGAAGACAGGATGATTTAAAACTTAAAGCTTTCCTCACGCATAAAGCATTCAGTAAGAAACCCGTGGTGAACAAAGCGACAGCAGTTATGAAAAGAGAAATCAAAGCATCCAGTTCATTCAAATAGAAGGCTAAGAAAATTGGAATCAGAACGAAAAAACCAGCTATCTGAAGAACGAAACCCAAATTGGCCAAGACTGGTTTCATATTATTTCTTTTGTTTTTCGTTTAATAAAAAAATACGCCAAGAAGAAAAACTTAAAAACTCTTGTCTACAAGTAAAAAGAATATGGATTCAAAATTCATCTGCAACCTTTACACTCCAGGAGAAGCTAATGTTATAGTTTTTGGGGTTCCTCTTGGGAAAGATTCGAAAAAAGCTTTGAGATCTTTAAGAGAAGCGAGTGATTTTGTTGAGATATTCGATCCTGATAAGAGAAAGAACTTATTGGATGATATAAGAATTCATGACATAGGAAACATAAAACTTAAGAAATTGAAGGAAATAACCAAAATGGTTGAAGAAATAATTTCACTCAGAAAGATTCCTTTAATTCTTGGTGGGGGTCATCTCTTAACACTGTTCTCCCTTAAAGCCTTTGATAATATAAAACTTATAGTATTCGATGCCCATGCTGACTTGAAAGAAGAATACGAAGACAAAAGGATAAGAGAGTTAAATCTAGCTAACGGGATCAAATTCCACAGGAAGATAAATGATGCAACTTGGTTGAGAAGAGCTTGCGAATTCATCAACCCGGAGAATATTCTGTTGCTTGGTCTTAGATCATGTGATGAAGATGAGTTTGAATTTATAAAAAACAACAAGATTCTTTACTTTACTTCCAATCAAATAAAAGACAACATTGAAAAGGTAAAAGAAATCTTATCTCAATTTACTAGAGATTCTAAAGTTTACTTGAGTATTGATGTAGATGTATTTGACCCCAGTATCGCTCCTGCTGTTCATCACCCCGAACCTAATGGAATTTACTTAAGGGAATTTTCTGAGCTTATTGACTCAATTAAAGGAGAAGTAGGAGGTATGGATTTTGTTTGTTTAAAACATGAAAAGAATCGAGATCAAAGAACTCAATTTTTGATCGTTAGAGCATGTCTTGAAGTTTTAGGTACGGTTTCTCTTAATAGAAATCTTAAAAATATTAAATTCAACTGATATTTCTTTTAATCAGATGCAGGGGTCGCCAAGTCTGGTCAAAGGCGCAGGACTGAGGCTCCTGTCTCTTAGTGAGTTCGTGGGTTCGAATCCCACCCCCTGCATAGGGAAAAAACATTTATATGGCCAAAAATGAATAATAGTTAGTGAGATAATGAAGAAGCTCTTAATGCCTATAAAGAGTAAAAGGGAAGTAGATCTTACTAAGTCCATAGGAATCCTTGTAGTAGCAGCAGTAGTTTTTGCGATAGCTTCAGTGATAGGAGCACAACAATTTTCTTCGATGATTCCAAGCAGGATAGCAGCTCTCGGATTGGCTGGAATGGGAATAGGAATGTTTATCTTGATCTTCATCGGAGGGCTATTTTATGGATGGCTCTTACAATTGACAATGACAGTCTTAACGGGAAAGGGAAAGTATGTAGATGGATTAACAGCTATCGCTTACACAGTATTCTCTCTATCCATAGGGGCAATAATCTCATCGATATTAGCTTACATCCCCATAGCAGGAATGGTAATAGCGTTTGCAGTAATGTCGATCTTTGGAGTGATAGGTTACGGATTGATTTACAAGTTAACCAAGATGCTCTTTGAAACTGATATGATCACAGCTTTCGTTGGAATAGCAGTGTTAATTGCGGCAACACTTCTGGGTTTCTCAGTAACAACTGTGACAGGACTAACAGGACTAAGAACTTTCCTTCCAAGCTTTGTACCAAGGTAACTTTTTGATTATTTTTTGTTTTTTAAATTAGCTAGGTTTAGCTATGTACAAGTTATGTTTGTTTTTTAGTATCCTTACTTTAATTTTTGTCCCAACTTCAGCTCCACAGTTGACAACAGTAATGCATCTCTTATTCTTAATTCCGATCATCTCATTCTTCATCCAACCAGGAGCTTTTATGTTAACCGTAATTTTTTGATAATTCTTGAAGAGAATAGGAAGAATTTTTCTCCTTTCGATCCCAAAATCCTTTGGTCCGATTTTCAGGTTAACGTTGAACTTTCTTTCCCATTCTTCTAATTTCCTGTAAAATTTCCACCAACTTATAGGTTTAATTCTCTTAGGTTTTCTACCAAACTTATGAGTCTCGTATTTTTGAATCCCTAACCTCGCATTCAATCTTTTAGCTAATTGTATTATCTTTGGTATTTCTTCATCATTTAATCCAGGGATCCAAACTGGAGCGATCAACAAATCAATTTTTTTGTATAGAGTGTACTCTGCAAGCTCTAACACACGGGAAACATCGTAAGAGGGGGTGTTCGTTAATTTCTTCGCGAGTTCTTTATCAATTGCATCCAGTGATAAATTTATCCTAGTCAAACCTGCTTCTTTCAACTCATCTATTTCTTTTTCATTTAAAAGGAATGCCTTCGTTTCCATCGATATGGTTTCCACTCCTTTTATCTCGTTCAAACCTTGAACTAAATCTATGAGTCTAGGATAAGTTGTGGGTTCTCCGAAATCTATGTGCATTTGGAGCTTATAGTTTCCTTTAAATCTAGCAATTTCCCTCACCCATTCTAGTAAATAATCACAATCTACGATGTATTCTGTAGCCCTTTTAGAGTTCGGTCCTAGGTCAGTAGAACAGAAAATACAATTCAAACAACATATACTCGAAGGTCTTATCTGTAGAAGATTTGTCCCTCTATCTATGATCCCGAAACAAATACAACCTATTAAAGGAAGTTCTACATCTTCTGGTATTCTAATCCTTTTCATTGAACTCAAGATAAAATTCTAAAGTTTAACTTCTAATTTATTTCTGATGAAGAAAAGAGTATTTTCACCTTACGTTCCGTCACCCCCTGAAGTAGCCTGGGCTATGCTTGACTTGGCTGAAGTTAAAGAGGATGAATTAATTTATGATTTAGGTTGTGGTGACGGGCGTATTCTCCTAATAGCTGCTTTGGATTTTGGAGCTAAGGGAGTTGGGGTTGAGATAGATTCAGGAAGATATAGAAGAGCAAAAAGAATGGTTAAAAGTCTTAACTTAACCGATAAGATAGACATAATCCATGGAGATGTGAATGAAGTTGATTTAAGAGATGCTGATGTCGTTACTCTTTATTTGACTCCTGAAGCAAACCGAAAGCTGAAAAGAAAATTCGAGAACGAATTGAGAGAAAAAGCAAGAGTAGTTTCTCACGATTTTAAGATAGAAGGATGGAAACCTAGCTACGTTCTTCCTTTGTTTTCTCGAGCAGATTATTTAATAATCCCTCATAAAATTTTTCTTTACAGGATGAGAGAAATTTATAAGACTCGTTGACTTCATTCGAGTTCTCTTAATTTTGGAAATTCTAATGGCTTAACTCCTTTTTCTAACCCAATAGCTTTTAATTCTTTGAAGTCGATTTCTTTTAAAATCGGAGATAGCAAATCTTCTCTTGAAACTAAATTGATTTCAGTCCCAGAAGCCCAACTCGAGAAAGCGGGTAAGCAAATGAAATTTTTTCCCTTTATTTTTCCGTAAAGTAAGCAAGGTATTTTTACTCTATCAAAACCTTCTCTTAAAACTAAACTAGGATGTTCATGAGCTATTATCAGAGTTTTAAATTCTGGTAGCTTAACTTTCTTGTGACCATGAACGAAGCAAATTCCTTTCTCGAGATAATAAGGGTTGAAAACTTCTATTCCTAGTTTGCTAGTTATGTTGAGTAAATAATTGTCGTGATTTCCTCTGACAAGAATCAGTCTTTTGATTTTTCTTTTAATGTAAGCGATTAATTTCTTAACTTCTCTCCATTCTTGGTTTGAAACTTCTCCGAATTCATGTTTTATATCACCGTTGATTATGAGTTTCTCTGGTTTGACTAGTTTGAAGATTCCTCTTAGATCTTTCAATGTTTCTTTCAACTGTACTTGAGGTACAAAAATTCCTTGCTGAGCTAAAGCCAATTCATAACCTAGATGCAAATCAGCTATCACAGCAGTATCTATCTCTTCGATGAAGATAGCTGGATAACTATCGATAGTGTAAATTCCTTCAAAGATTTTCATGCTATCGAATAAAAATTATCCCACATTTACTTATTCTTGAATGTAATTCAAAATCTCTCTTAAGTCTTTAGTCTTTATCACGATGTGTGCTGATTTTTCAACTTCTTTGCTCTTTGGATTGAATGCTATGGCTAATCCTACTTTTTTGAAAATAGGTAAGTCATTCTTACTATCTCCCACGACAGCACAGTCTTTGAATGAAATTTTTTCTTTCTCACAAATTCTTCCTAAAACTTCTACTTTACCTTCAAAATCGTAATTTGTGAATTTCCCTCCTTGCAGTTTTCCATTCTTGAAATAAAATTGAGAGGCAAAACTTACATGATCCACTCTGATCTTGTATCTTCTCTCGAGAAACCAGAATATGTTGAGTATACTTCCAGAAATAACAGCACTCTTTATTTTTCTTTTTTTCAGCTCATTCAAAGTTTCTTCTAAACCTTCCATCGGTTTAATGTGCTTTTTAATTGTCTCATAAAAGATTCTTTCGTTTAACCCATACTTTATGTAAAGGTTAGTGGTTTCTTTGGACCAAGTTTTATAATCAATATCGCCTTCAAAAAATTTTTTCTTCAATATTCTATCTTCTTTCTCACAACCTAAGACTTTGTCAAAGAGTTGCCAACAGGAATAGAAAGGAGAATCTATCATTACTCCGTCAAAATCAAACACAACAAGCTTAACTTTACTCATAATTTAATGAATAAATTTTAATATTAAGTTTTTAAAATGTTAGACGTCTAACATTTTTTCAGTAATTATCAAGAACTTTTTTTCTCTACCTTTTCTATAACTTTCTTATGTAATTCAAGTAGCAATCTCTTCCTATCCTCCATCAACACAACATCAGATTCACCCAAAGCTACTAAAGTATGGGAGAAAGGAGAAGGAACACTACTTTCCGGTAAGAATTCATACTTTATCTTTCCATCTTCAATCCTTCTTAAAACTTCTTCAGCATGCTCAACATCCATCACATCTTCAAGAATCTCACGATAAGTTTCTTCAACTACAGGAAACTTTTCAAACTTCTCACAGACTCTAAGCAATCGATCAGAATTTAATTGCTGTCTAGCAACTCTTATCTCATGCCCTTTATAATTCCTTAAGATCATTAAGGCACGAGTAGCACAATGTCTGAATCTACGCTTTATCATCTCTGTTCTCCTCAAAGCTTTTTTTAAAATTTCTCTTAGCTCAGAAGATTTCAGAAGCTTAACGACTTCTTTTGGATCGATCCTTTCTTCAACTCTCTGCTTCAGGATACTCTTCAAGCTTTTTACACTCAACCACCCTTTCCCGATTTTTACCGGTGGGATTGAAATAACAAAACCATTATCACTTATGGTTAAACCAATAGACTTCTTGAGTTCTTTCGTTAGCAAATAGCCGAATGCTCTCGAGAGCGCATCATTAACTCTTCTTCCGAACAAAGAATGAAAGATCAAGTTCTGATTCCCTTTTTCGTCGATGTAATTCTCGATCACCAAAGTTTTTTCATCTGGAAATCTCTTTGCTTTCATCGATTTAAGAAATTTGTATTCCCAGAGGAAGTAATCGTAGATGGAGTTTGCGCTCCACTCATCAATATGGAAATCTTTCATCAACCATTTCTTCACTTCAGATTTGGATTTTTTCCTTTTAATGAAAGAGAACATCTTTCCTCTGAACTCTTGGATTTTTTCAGCTAACTCAAAACTTAAAGGAAGCATCTCAGAGAACCAAGCTGGAACAGTAGGTCTTCTCTCTTTGACTGGGACAACATAAGCAGTAACCTGTCTTGCTTTCTTGAACTCGTAAGTCTTCCCAGCTAAAACAAAGATATCACCGGGCATCAACCTTTGCAAAAAACCTTCTTCTATCGATCCTATGTATCTTCCGTCTAAAGTCCTGACTTTTATCTTGACTTCGTCTGGTATCGTGCCAATGTTTAAGGAATAAATAACTCTAGCGTATTTTCCTCTCCTTCCGAACATCATGTTTTGAGGATCAAACCAGATCTTCCCATAAACTTTCTTTTCTTCTAAGGAGTGATAGGCTCCAGATAAGAATTCTAAGACTGAAAGAAAAGTACCCCAACTCAAATCATGATAACAGTAAGAATTTCTTATTAAATTAAAAGCTTCTTTAACATTCCATTTTTGTTCCAAACTCATTCCCATCAAGTGCTGGGCTAGAACATCCAAACAATTCCTCGGGATATGAATCTTATCCAAGAAATAATTGTAAGCCTGTCGGATCATAACTGCTAACTCAACTTGATCATCCCTATCCATAGCTATAACTCTCCCTATCGAAGTTTTTTCTAAAGCATGACCTCCTCTTCCTATTCTTTGAATTAAACGAGTTATACTTTTTGGAGAACCGAGCTGACAAACTAAGTCGATATAACCTATATCAATTCCTAGCTCGAGTGAAGTGGAACTTACACAAACTTTCAACTTCCCTTTCTTTAGCTTATCTTCAATCTCATGTCTTATTTCTCTGCTAACAGAAGAATGATGTGCTCCTATCTGTTCTTCAGTGTAAACATTAGGGAACATTTGCTTTAAATGATGAACGCATCGTTCAGTTCCTGATCTTGTGTTGGTGAAGACTAAAGTAGTGTGATATTTTGAGATAAGTCTGTTCAAAAGTTTGTACATCGTATTAGTCGTAACTTCAGCTGGAGTGTAGAGTAAGTTCTTAACAGGTGCCAATAGTTTTATATCCATTTTCTTTACAAAACGAGCATCTATGATTTTACAACTCCTAACTTTTTCGTTCTCAAAACCAACTAAGAATTTTGCGCAAGTTTTCAAAGGCTCTAACGTTGCACCTGCTCCTATTCTCACGAAAGGTTTTCCAACCAGATGTTGCAATCTTTCTAAGCTTAAAGATAAATGGACTCCACGTTTTGAATCTGCCAACTCATGAATTTCATCGACTATAACCCATCTAACATCTCTTAAATTCTCTTTGAATTTTCTGGTTGAGAGAATTATCGCGATAGATTCCGGAGTCGTTATCAAGATATGAGGAGGATGCTTTAGCTGTCTTTGTCTTTCTCTCGGTAAAGTATCTCCAGTCCTTAAACCCACTCTTATCTCAGGCAGTTCTTTCTTCATTTTTCTAGCGACTTCTCTTATTTCTTTTAAAGGAACGAGTAAGTTCTTGTAGATGTCATTATCGAGTGCACGAAGAGGAGAGATGTAAACACAATATATTTTTTCTTCAAGCCTATTCCTCTCTCCTAATCTGAAAAGCTCGTTGAGTATAGCTGCGAACATTGAAAGAGTTTTTCCACTTCCCGTTGGGCTTGTTATCAGAACATTCTTTCCCTTATGGATTAAGGGAATAGCAAACTTTTGTGGAAGGGTTAATCTCTTGAATTTCTTCTTGAACCATTCTCTAACGTAAGGTCTAAGTAAAGCTAAGACTTTTTCATCTTTTACTTCTTTCTTCGTGTCGACGAATTGAATCATGAGCAAAAACCGCAATTATTTGTACTTTTTAAAATTTATGTTTTGCTGTTTGAGTAGTATAATGAGAAGAAATGGGAATTTGTAAAATCTGTGGAAAAGAATCAAAGTACGTTTCATCCTTTCTTGGCTTGTGTAGAGATTGTATTCTTGATAATCCAGAAAAAAGCTTAGCGATAGCAAGAAGGGCGCATGAAATTTCAAGAAAAAAATTTGGATTGGTTCCTTTCATTCCTAAATCTCAGAAAGGATTACAATGCTTAGGTTGTGGTAATGAATGTAAGATTCCTGAAGGAGAGAAAGGATACTGTGGCTTAGTTAAGAACGAGAATGGAAAATTGATAAGGTTTGCTGGAACTTCTGAAAAGGGTTTATGCGAATGGTATTATGATGCTTTACCGACTAATTGTGTAAGCATAGAATTCTGTCCTGCTGGAACAGGATGTGGCTATCCCAAGTATGCTAAATCCAATGGACCTGAGTACGGTTATTACAACTTGAGTGTGTTTTACGGGGCATGCAACTTCAACTGCCTCTTCTGTCAAAACTGGCATTTCAAATACTTAACTCAAAGGCTTTCTCCTTTAATCTCAGGGGAAGAACTAGCGAATAAAGTTAACGAGAAAGTTACTTGTATTTGTTATTTTGGGGGGAATCCAGATCCTCAATTATTGCATGCGATAGAAGCTTCGAGAATAGCTCTAGAAAAAAAGAAAAATGATATCCTAAGAATTTGCTTAGAAACTAATGGGAATGCAAACTGGAATTTGTTAAAAAAGTTTGCTAAAATTTCTTTTGAGTCAGGAGGATGCATTAAGTTCGATCTCAAGTTTCCTAAAAACTCACCTCTAAACCTTGCATTAACAGGAGTTTTAAACGAAAGAACTTACGAGAATTTCAAGAAACTTGTGAAGTTACACAAGAAAAGAGAAGAAGTTCCTTTTTTAACCGCAAGCACTCTTTTAATTCCTGGCTATGTAACTGAAGAAGAAATTAGGGAAATAGCTCGTTTCATAGCTAACTTGGACGAAAGGATTCCTTATTCCTTACTAGCTTTTTACCCACATTTTGAGATGAAAGATTTACCTTTAACGACAAGAAAAATTGCTGAGAATTGTCTTAGAGTTGCGAAAGAGGAAGGCTTAGAAAAAGTTAGGATAGGAAACGTTCATTTATTAACATGAGTTCTGGAATTCACTAGAAAGTGGTGGAAACTTATAAGGTAAGTTGATGATGATTGCAGAGTTGTTCTTCCTTATTCTCACTGCAGAATAATCTACGTTTGGGAATGAAATTCTCACGCCTTTATAGAGACTTCTGTTGGACTTATGGTCAAGATTCTGGTAGATTCTTATGGCTCTTTCATCTTCTCTAGCGATTTCCACCTCACTTGGAATGAGAACATAAACATCTATTCCATTTTCTTTCTCGAAAAAATCAACTAAAGGTGTGATTCCCTTTCCCAAGAAAGTGATTGGCTTTATGGGTCTTGGATAATCTGAGAGGAAGTTAGGATTAAAGAATTCATTGTCTAAGAATCTTTTCCATTCATCGTCTCGATAACTCATGTTTCATTTTTAGCAAATAAGTATTTAATTTTTAATTTAAGGCTTTGTTGTTAATTCTTTTTGCTTGACAGAATTCTCTCATGCTATGATTGGAATGTCCTACAGTAAAAATCTGCATTCGATTCAGGAAAAACTTTATTTAAGAAA